>JBGTRP010000408.1:0-6908 GCA_041940685.1 Acanthopleuribacteraceae bacterium | reverse complement strand
GACCCCGAACTGTTCCGCACCAGACAGTTTCGCGAATGGCTTGAGCGCGAGATGCGCGCCGGCCGGATTTCCCGCAACGCGCTTTGGCGACTTTCCCGCGATGAGCTGATGAAGATGTTCTGGGACAGGGTGCGGGAACAGATGGAGGCCCATCAGGGCGGCAACAAGTGGATTGGTACCGGCGGAACCTCGCCATTCGGGCATTCCGGCTTTTCCCAACGGGGCGTGCGCGTCTACGGCGGTTCCCGCAACCGCTCCGCGATCAAGGTGATCGGCGACCGCCGCTATGTGAGTTACGATGCCGCCAACACGCTGAAGGGCGACAACATCCGCCAGGTTTTGGCCACCCTGCGCAATATGTTGCCGGCCGGGCCCGAGAGCGAGCTGGATTTGGATGAGACGATCCGCAAAACCGCGCGCAACGGCGGTGAGATCGACCTCATATTCAAACGCCAAAAACTGGACCGCATCAAGCTGCTGCTATTTATGGACAATGGGGGAAGCTCCATGATTCCCCATGTGGCCGTAACCCGCCTGCTCTTCTCCAAGATTCGCGATCGCTTCAAGGACCATAACTGCTTTTATTTCCACAATGCCATTTACGACCGGGTGTACCGCGACCCGCAACGGATGCAGCCCGTTCCCATGGAAGAAGTTTTGCGCTACCAGCCGCAAACGCGGGTGTTCTTCGTGGGCGACGCCAGCATGGCGCCCGAGGAGTTGGTCGATCCTTACGGCTCCATCCACTTCGGTTCCGAGGATCGGGTTTCCGCCATCGAGCGGTTCAGGGCGCTCAAAAAGCGCTTCAAATTCAGCGTTTGGCTGAACCCCATCCCCAAGGAAGAATGGCCCCATACCTACGGGTATTGGACCCTGGGCAAGATCCGCGAGGTGTTTCATATGGAAGATCTGAGCCTGCGCGGGATTCGCGCCGCAATGGAGCATTTGCGCAATTTGGAGCCCGCCGGCTCCCGTTGAGCGTGCCTGACAGAGGACAGAGGACAGAGGGCAGAGGGCAGATGTAAGGAATTATGTTTTTTCCCGCTTGATTCCGGCCTCTCGCATCTTGTCCCGGGAAACGCCGACAACCCGTTATCCCAATGTCTGGTCCGGCCGGGCTGGGGCTCCTGACTGGGCGTCCCTGACTGGGCGTCCCCGACTGGGCGTCCCCGACTGGGCGTCCCCGACGCATTCCGCTGGGAATTGGTGCGCTCAAGGGCTGTCTGGCATGGCATTTTCACCGCCCGATTTCCGGACGCGGTATTCCATGTGCCACTCATCGTCCATCCGCTCAACGCCGACCATTTCGAAGCGCGTGGGCGGGGTCAGGCGTGGCCCGTGACAGAGGAGAGGCGTGTCCTCACCGGCGAATATTACCGGGGCGATGGTGAGATAGAAGCGGTCCACCAGATTCTCGTCTAAAAGTCCGTGGGTCAGTCGGCCGCCGCCCTCGGCCAACAGGGTTTCGATGCCATGGCGCCGCAATTGTTGCAAACCCCGCCTCAAGCTGAGCCGCTCGCCGCTGTCCAAGCAGTGCAGGCCCAGCGCCTCCATTTTTTGACGCGCCGGGTCCGGCGGGCTCGCGGTCAGGATGAAGATTTCCTGCTGCTTTTCCCTGAAGTAGGCGCTGTCCCAGGGCAACTCCAAAGAAGCGCTGACAATCACGGCCGCGGGATGGGCCGGTTTTCCCGCGGCGATACGCGCCTCCCTCAACCCTTGCTCCCGCACCAGCGCGGGCAATTGCTCCTGGCGCACGGTGTTGGCGCCGATCAACAAGGCATCGGCTTCCGCGCGCAGACGGAATAATTTGTTCCGGTCATGGCGGGAGGTAAAATTGGGTGGAGCTCCCGGCTTGTCGGAGATTCTGCCGTCCAGCGACATGGCCAAGCACAAGGAGACGCGAGGTATACGGGCGCCATCGGATTGCATGACTAGGAACCCTCGTTGGGGAGTATCCGCTCCGGGCTTGCGCCGCCATTGCTTTCCTCGGCCGGCTCAGGAGCCTTCCTCTCGATGGGGGTGGGCGGCGCCTTTTTGCCACAACTCGCCAAGATCAGGAGCGCCAACAGCAGGACGCGGAAAAGGTAACGCAAACGATGGCTCCTTGAGACCGATTTTCACCCGGGCTGGCGGAAGTGCATGGGAATCGAACCCACCGTTCCATGGCAGACCATGAAACCAACGGTTTTGAAGACCGCGAACGGCACCAGCCGCTTTCCACTTCCATGGGCGAGTGTAAACCAGAGCGTTAGGAAACCAAAGCGAAAAGCAGGGGCGCGCATGGCGGGCGGGCTTGAAGTGCGTGTCTCCAGATTTTAGAGAATCGGTCTTAGCAAGAAATTTGCTGGATCACGCTATATAATTAGGTACTTCCGCTTCAAGTAGATAACCGTATTCTGCGATCAGAAGCAAATTTATCTAACGATGCGTTTTTGGCATTTTCACAACTTTTATGTTGACAAGGTTGGGGATCATGTCTAGGCTGCTTTTGCCCACCAACAGATCATGTCCGTCCGTTTGAATATGGGCGGCTTTTCATTTCTATTTTCATTTCATTTACAAAACCACTCTATGGAGGAGATTATGAGAGTGTTCCACTCTTTTGCGGGCCGGCTTATGTTCGGCCATACCCTGCTGCTCGCGCTATTTTTCATGGCGATGAGCGGCGCGGCATCGCTTTTTGCTCAAATTCAGGGCGGGGGCGTACCCGTCATCACCAATCCCGAGGTGAGTGAACCTTCGCCCGCCAAGATCATCAATGTCGACCTGCGCGATTTGCCCGTTGTTTCGGGATGGCAGGCGGGCGATCCGATTAAGGAGATTCCCCGCCGCCGCACGCGCCCGGTAGAGATTAAAGAGAAGCCCGAGGCGCGGCTCGACCCCTTGCTGGACCTTCAGTTCACTAACGAGGATGGCTTCACCCAAATGACGCCGATCCTTAACTTCGCGGGTCAGGGCTACACGGGCGTGAACCCCCCCGACACCGTGGGTGATGTAGGCCAGGATTATTTCATTCAGTCGATTAACGGCGGCGGCGGCGCGCTTTACGTGGTCTACAACAAGAGCGACGGCAGCGTGGCCGCGGGCCCCTTCAGCATGGAATCTCTCGGCTCCGGCGCTTGCGCCAGCGGTTTGGGCGATCCCATCATCCTCTATGACCAACTGGCCGGGCGTTGGATGATCAGCGAATTTTCCTCGGCCGCCAACGTGCTTTGCGTTTACGTTTCCCAGACCGGGGATCCCATCAGCGGCGGCTGGTACAACTACGTGTTCAGCACCCCCAGTTTCCCGGATTACCCCAAGTACGGCGTATGGCCGGATGCCTATTACGTGGGCACCAACGAAAGCTCCACCGCGCTTTACGCGCTGGACCGCGCCAGCATGCTGGTCGGTGCGGCAGCTACCTCGCAGCGCTTTACGGTATCGGATCTCAGCGGCTTCGGTTTTCAAATGGTAACCCCCGCGGATCTGGATGGCGCGAGCGGCCCGCCCGCGGGTTCGCCGGGCATTTTCATGCGCCATCGCGATGACGAGGTCCACAGCGGCGGAACCGATCCCTCCAACGACTTTCTGGAGATTTACGAGTTCGATGTGGACTGGAACAACAGCGCCAACTCCACGCTCACCGGGCCCATCAATATCGCGGTTACCGATTTCGATTCCTCTCTCTGCGGCTTGACCTCCTTTGCCTGTTTCCCTCAGCCGGGCAGCAGCACCACGCTCGATCCCCTGCGCGAGGTCGTGATGTTCCGCCTTGCCTACCGTAATTTCGGTTCCCATGAGACCCTGGTCGGAAATTTGGTCACCGATGTGAACGGCAACGACCGCGGCGGCATTCGCTGGTTCGAGCTGCGCAAGAGCGGCGCGTCCTGGGGTCTCCATCAGGAGGGCACCTACTCTCCCGACGCCACCAACCGTTTTATGGCCGCTATCGCCATGGACGGCAGCGGCAACATCGCCATGGGCTACAACGTGTCCAGCTCCAGCGTGGCGCCCGGATTGCGCTACGTGGGCCGCTTGTCCACCGACTCCCTGGGCAGCATGCCTCAGGGCGAGTTCACCATCATCAACGGTTCTTCGGCCAATAACTCCAACCGCTATGGCGACTATTCCTCCATGAGCATCGATCCGGTGGATGACTGCACCTTCTGGTTTACCGGCATGTACAATCCCAGCGGAACCTGGGCGACCCGCGTAGCCACTTTCTCCTTCGAGGAATGCGGCTGCACCGAACCGCCCGCGACCCCCAGCGGTTTAAGCGCCAACAACAACGGCAACAACCGTGTCGACCTCTCCTGGAGCGCGGCCTCCGGCGCAACCAGCTACCGCGTCTACCGTGCGGACGGTTCCTGCCCGCAGGGCTCCTACAGCCTGCTGGCCGCGGGCGTGGCCGGCACATCCTACTCGGATACCACCGTTTCCGGCGGGCAGACCTACGCCTACGTGGTGACCGGCTTCGACGACGCCAACTCTTGTGAGTCCGGCAACAGCAATTGCGCCTCCGAGACGGCCACCGGCGTCTGCGCCAATCCGCCCACCTTCGCGGGCCTGGATTCCGTAACCGATCCGCAACAGGCAACCTGCTCGCTGCAGGTCAATTGGTCCGCGGCCAGCGCGAACTGCGGCACCTCCGTGGTGTACAACGTTTACCGCGCTACGGCTTCCGGCTTTACCCCGGGTCCGGGGAACCTGATTGCCAGTTGTGAAACCGGCACCAGCTACCTGGATACGGATGTTTCCTTCGGCAACACCTACTACTACGTGGTGCGCGCCGAGGACAACAGCGGTTCCGGCTCCGGCCCCTGCGCGAGTGGGAACGAGGATGGCAACACGGTAGAGGGCTCGGGTTCTCCCACGGGTCCCACGGCCACGGCCCTCACCGATGACATGGAAGGCGGTACGGGCAACTGGACCACCGCGGCGCTTCCCGCGGATACCGGTACGGCCGCTTGGTCGGTCGTTTCCTCGGCCAGCAATTCGCCCACTCAGTCCTGGTTCGTCTCCGATCAGAGCGTGATCAAGGATCAGGTGCTGCAAACGAGTTCCGGCGTGGCCTTGCCCGCTGGCGCTACCGCGAGCCTGGAATTCTTCCACAACTACAATACCGAGTCGACCTTCGACGGCGGCGTGCTGGAATACTCCACCAATGGCGGTTCTTCCTGGCAAGACATCCTCAGCGGCAATGGCAGCCGGATCACGGAGAACGGCTACAACTCCACCATCAGCACCAGCTATGGGAGCCCGATCGGCGGCCGTTCCGCCTGGTCCGGCAACTCCGGCGGTTTCCTGCGCACCACCGTGGATATCTCCGATTTCGCGGGCAGCACCGTGCTCTTCCGCTGGCGCATGGCCTGTGACAACTCGGTTGCCGCCACGGGTTGGTGGGTCGATGATGTGACGATCACCTCCTCCGGTTCCTGCACCACCGGCGGTGGCTGTACCTATAACATCAACCCCACCAGCGCGAGTTACCCCGCCTCCGGCGGCAGCGGCAGCGTGACGGTAACCGCCCCGGCCGGCTGCGGCTGGACCGCGGTCAGCAACGATGGCTGGATTACCGTGACCTCCGGCTCTTCCGGCAGTGGAAACGGCTCGGTGGGCTACAGCGTGGCCGCCAACGCGAGCACCAGCGCGCGCGCGGACTCGGGCCGGCGCCCCGGATCCGCCGCCAGCGCGGGCGCAGGGGCAAGGACGATCGCGATCAGGGGCAGCACGGTATGGGCGTGAAAATGCATTGAGTCCTCCGGTAAGCCGAGCGGCTAGCAGCCCTCAGTTAAGAATGCAAACGCCTCGCATTAACGTAAAGAAATTCGCATGGGCTCGCGACAATTTCGATTGCTTGTCGAAGGACTTAGCCATAGCGTCGGCACCGGGGAGAGGGGCTGGATGATCGGACAATCTATGTTCGTGGTTGCTGTCGCGCTGGGCGCGCAGACCGCGAATCCAGCGGTGGCGCCGGCTCCGGTCGAACCGCTCCCTGTCGCCGATCCCGGCGTTGCCGAGGTCAGGCCCGCGCCGTTGAGTGCCGCGAATGGCACGACGATCGAGATCGAGATCGTCGACCCGATCAACTCGAAGGTCGCGGTTCAGGGACAGCGCTTTCCGATACGGCTCACCGTGCCGGTCCGCGATGCGGAGGGACGTGCGATCGTCCCGGCCGGTGCGGTCGGCGAAGGCGAGGTGATCCATGCACGCAAGGCCGGGTTCGCGGGCAAGGCAGGGGAACTGATTCTCGCCGCTCGCTTCATCCGCTGCGGGCCGATCGAGGTGCCGCTGGGCCGGTTCAAGTTCGGCGGCATCGGGGCCGATCGCAGCCAGTCGGTCGGCGCCGCCAATGCCGCCGCTGCGGGTGCTGCGGTCGTCGCGCCGGTCGCCGTGGTCGCGCCGATCATCGTGTTCATGATCAAGGGCGGCGAGATCGACAGTCCGGCCGGGACGCGCGGGACAGCGCGCCTGAAGGCCGATCTGCAGGCAACCGAAGAAGCCGTGGCCGAATGTGGCGCGGTGGTTGGAGTGAAGGGGGAGTAATGAAGATGAGGACGAAGCTGTTGGCGGCCGCGCTTGCGCTGGGCGCAGTGGTTCCTGTCACGGCTATGGCGATGCAGGAAGGTGCCGCGCTGGTCACCAAGTCCGGTGCGCTCGGCACGCCGGCGGCGGGCAAGGGTCAGGTCGTGTTCTTTCGCCCCGGATCGCTGGTAGGCGCAGCGCTCGGCTGCACGGTGCACGAGGGCGACAAGCAGATGGCCCGGCTGGGTTCGGGCAAATATTATGTCATCCAGGCCGATCCGGGCGTGCATCTCTACAACACGCGCGGCGAAGCGACCGACGAGCTGAGGCTCGAGGTGGAGGAGGGCGAAACCTATTTCGTCCGCTGCAACATCGGCATGGGCGTAGCCGCCGGGCGCGCC
>JBGTRP010000407.1:0-6910 GCA_041940685.1 Acanthopleuribacteraceae bacterium | reverse complement strand
GCCGCCCGGCTCAAGAAAATTCAATCTCGGCCTTCGGTCTACGATGAATTTCTGTTCTGCCTGAACAAGAGCGGCCACCCGATTCCCAAGGAGGTCCTGGAGCGCGATGTTACCAAGCCCTGGGAATTGCGGCAGGATTTGGTGGAAATCATCAAGGATGTCTACCAAGAGCCCAAGCAATACCATTGGATCCTCTTCCTGGAGGCCATGCTGGATTTGGACGAAAGCTTCCTCATCTGGCGCAAAACCCACGCGGTCATGGTCTACCGGACGATTGGGAACCGCATGGGGACCGGCGGTAGCGCGGGTTATAATTTCTTGAAATCCAGAGAAGATTTGAAGTGTTTCCCGGAGCTCTGGGAGGTGCGCAACCTGATTGGAGGACAGTATTAATCTCGATCTCACATCCAAAACCGCGCTGGTTTGCGGCGCTTCGCAAGGGATTGGCGCGGCCGTGGCCGAGGCCTTCGCGGAACAGGGCTGCACCCTGATCGCCATGGCCCGCTCCAAGGACAAGCTTGAAACCCTGTTGGCGGGTATGCGCGGCGGCCCACACCATTTGCTGGCCCAGGATATTTCCGATCGCGCCGGGCTGCAAAAAGCGGTATCCTCCCTGCTCGAAACCCATGGCCCCATTCAGATTCTCGTCAACAACACCGCCGGCCCCAAACCCGGACCGGCATCCGAGGCGGACGAGGCAAGCTTCCTTGCCGGCTTCGAGAACCACGTCCTTGCCAGTTCGTTGTTGCAGCGCCTGCTCCTGCCCGGCATGCGGCGCGCGGCTTACGGGCGCATCATCAACATCATTTCCACTTCGGTCAAGATTCCCATCCCCAACCTGGGCGTCTCCAACACCATCCGCGGCGCCATGGCGAACTGGTCCAAAACCCTCGCTTCCGAGTTGGGTCCGCTGGGCATTACCGTCAACAACATCCTGCCCGGCTTCACGCGGACCCCGCGGCTGGAATCGCTGATCGAAAATGCGGCCAAAAAGACGGGTCAATCCCGAGAGGCCGTGATTGCCGCCTGGAAGACCAGTATTCCCGCCCGGCGCTTCGCCGAACCTGGGGAGGTCGCGGCCGCGGCCGCCTTTCTCGCCTCGCCGGCCGCGGCTTATATCAACGGAATCAACCTGCCGGTCGACGGCGGACGAACGGGGTGCCTGTGAAGTTCGATGTCTTTTTTTCCATATGCCAAACCGAGGTGGACGGCTATATCCCCTCGGAACGGGAGATGTTCCTCAATTTCTTCGATCAGGTGAAATTAGCCGACAGCCTGGGGTTCGGATGCGCCTGGATCGCGGAAACTCATCTGTCCTGCCAGGTCCAAAAACAAAATGCGGACGCCGTGATTCCCGAATTCAAGGGCGAAATCGGCCTGAACACGGACATCTTCCAAATGGCGCACAAGATTTTCGGCATGACCCGCAACCTGGAAGTGGGTTCCGCGATCCTCAACATTCAATGCAATGGCGGACCGATCGCCAGGGCGGAGTCCTTACGCACCTGTCTGGCCCTGCACGGTTTGGACACCAATGAAACGCGCAAATTGCAGATCGGTTTCGCGGGAGGCCGCTTCCCCTTCTCCAACAAACCCTACGGCATTTTCCCCCGCAACCAATGGGAACGCGCGGCATGGCCCGTGTTGAAATCCAAAATCTTTCAAGAGGCGACCGAGATCTTTTTGCGTTTTGTTCGCGGCGATGTTTTTTCCTCGGAAGAGGTTGCGCCCGGCTGCTTACGCCGCGAGGACTTTCGCAATGACGAGGACTGGCAAAGGGTTCAGCAGGCCCATGGCGGTTCGCCGGACCGCATCGAAATTCCTCCCCGCTGGGTCTTCGACACGCTGGGGATCGTGCCCTTCGACATCCGCCCCGAGCTCCTGTCGCTCACCATTGGCTGTCATGACGGGGAGACCCAGGATTTCGCCAATACCTTCTGCCCGGTAGGCGTTTTCAACCTCTCCATCACGCCCACGCCCCAAATCGAGGAAACCCATTCCCGCATGGCCCGAACCTTCCACCCGGATGGCGGGCCCTGGAGGCGTTGGTTCATGCCTCGCACCGTACTCGTTTACGTCAACGACAACCCTTCGCTCTCGGAGAGGGAAAAGAACCGGCGCGCGCGCGATATGGCCAACCACGCCCAGGAAAATTACTGGAAAGCGCTACAGGGGACCATCGACCCCAAACGCATCGAGGCCGCGGTCGACAATGCCTTGGTAGGCAGCCCCGAAACCGTCCGCCAACAAATCGAGGAGCGTTTCCATCCGGATGATCGTCTGATGTTGTGGTTTGATTTCAGCAATCATCAGAACGAGGAGGTCCGTCAAAACATGATCTGGTTCATGGAAAAGGTAGCGCCTCACTTCGCTTGACCTTTTGCATGCAAGGCCGGGAACAGGGGAGCAAGGACGCAATGAAGCTGGCAAACTACATCGGCGGTCAGAGGGTAGCCCCACGCGAGGGACATTACCTGGACGGTTACAACCCCGCGACGGGCAAGGTTCATGCGCACGTGCCCGCATCCGGGAAGGCCGACATCGATGACGCCGTGACCGCGGCGCGCGGCGCTTTTCCCGATTGGTCGCAAACCCCCGCGCAGGAACGGTCCGCCCTGCTGAATAGAGTGGCCGATTTGCTGGAGCGCCGGCTCGACGATTTCGCGGAAGCGGAGTCCCGCGACCAGGGAAAGCCGGTCCATCTGGCGGCGAAGGTGGATATCCCCCGCGCGGTTCACAACTTCCGCTTTTTCGCGGGCGCCGTACTGCATCACGAGGATGCCGCGACCAGCATGGACGGCCGGGCGCTCAACTACAGCTACCGCAAACCCCTGGGCGTCGCGGGCCTGATTTCTCCCTGGAATCTGCCCATGTACCTGATGACCTGGAAAATCGCGCCGGCCATCGCCGTGGGCAATACAGCGGTCGCCAAACCCTCGGAGCTGACCTCGCTCAGCGCCTTCCTGTTCACGGAAATCCTCGACGAGGCCGGTTTGCCGCCGGGGGTCTGCAATTTGGTGCTGGGCGCGGGGACCGAGGCCGGCGCGGCTCTGGTCCGCCATCCGGATGTTCCCCTCATTTCCTTCACCGGAGGCACGGCCACCGCGGTTCACATCATTCAAGACGCCGCGCCCCATTTCAAGAAGCTCAGCCTGGAGCTCGGCGGTAAAAACGCGAACATTATTTTCGAGGATGCGGATTTAGATACCTGCATACCCACGAGCTTGCGCTCTTCCTTCACCAATCAGGGCGAAGTCTGCCTCTGCGGTTCGCGCATTCTCGTTCAGGAAAACATTTACCAGGAGTTCCTGGACCGGTTCGTTCCATTGGCCAAGGGGTTGGTGGTCGGCGATCCTCGAGATCCGGGCACGGATCTCGGCGCCCTGGTCAGCCGCGAACACTTGGAGAAGGTTCGCGGTTATATCGAACTTGCCAAGGACGAGGGAGGCGCCATCCTTTGTGGTGGCAACGGACCGGCGCTGGAGGGAGAACTCGCGGAGGGTTACTTCCTCAACCCGACCGTCATCACGGATTTGGACCCCGGTTGCCGGGTCATGCGAGAGGAGATCTTCGGTCCGGTGGTAACGGTCACGCCGTTCGCCAGCCGCGAGGAAGCCGTGTCCATCGCCAACCAGACGCGTTACGGCCTCTCCGCCACCATTTGGACAAGAGATGTGAACCGCGCCCACCGGACCGCCCAAGAAATGGATGCGGGAATTATTTGGGTCAACACTTGGATGCTGCGGGATTTGCGCACGCCCTTCGGCGGCGTGAAGGCCTCGGGCCTCGGCCGCGAGGGCGGCCGCCATTCCATAGACTTTTACACCGAGGTGCAGAACATCTGTATCCAGCACTGACAGCAATGGGCCTCACCCTGGTATCGGCGCGAACAGGGCTTCGACGCCAACGGTCACCCGCGCCGATCCATGCGGTCGGTCCGATTGACAAACTTGCGTGACGTCGGCGCTCTTCATGTACAATACTTGGGTCCATCACCACCCGAACAGGTTGTTGAATCGTGCAAAGCGGCACCCCTCAAAGGCGAAAAAATATTCGCATTAAGGCGAAGCTCAAAGCCGAGTGCTGGATGGGCGACACGGTTTTCCGCGCCAACACCCTGGATCTCCACCCCATGGGCATCAGCATTTTTACCAAGCCCACCCTCCCCGCGCAAAAAAGCTTCAAGCTGGTTTGTTTTCTGGACCGCGGCACCTGGGCCGAGTTCATGGTGGAAACGATCTATCGCAAAACCGTCCAAACCCGGAAGGGACCGTTTCTTCGCCTGGGCCTGAAGGTTCACAAGCAACCTTCCAATGCGCCGGCTTTTTTTGAGAAATTGGGCCAACTGTTCCCAAACGACGAAAAAACGCCGGCCCCTGCGCCGGCCCCAGAGCGGCCAAAACCACCCCCATCCCAAGCGCCCGGGTTTGAGCCCCTACCCTTCGAGGTCTTTGCCACCGTGGGCGATGAGCTTCACCCCTGCATGGGCCTTTGCATCCGAGGCTCGAACCTCTTGGTGCTCGCGCCTGACAACTTCCCCGCGGCAGCCGCATACCAGCTCAATGTCTCCTTTCAACTCATGGATGAAATCACGTTGGAAGTGAAGGAAGGGAGCCGCGCGCCTCATCGAGAGGGCCAGGACGGGCGCTTTTTGTTGTTGACCGCGGAGTTGGTCTCTGGAGCCGAAGAATTGGACGCCCTGCTCAAGCGCCATGGCGTTCCGCGCCAGCCGACCCCGCCGGCTGAGGATTCCGTTTTCGCGGAACCTAGGCAGGAGACTCCAACCCCGGAAACCGAGGAAATTCCTGGCGAAGAAGCCACCGTCCCGGTGACGCCATCAAAACCCGAACCCGCGACCGAGCCCGGCGGTCCAAGTTCGGACGGTAGGGGCAAATCAGCCACCAACCCGGCGCCCCCCGAAGTGCCCGCCTTCCAAGAGGCGGCGCGGGTGCCCACCAATCCGGAGACCCCGGAGCCGGTCCTGTTTCATCCGCCGGCGGGTAGACCGACCAATCCGGGCGACCCCAACCGGGGACTTCCCATAAAAACCCGCGAGGCCGCGGAAGCCGATCAAACCCTCAATGACCTCGACAAAACCGTGGAAGATCTGAGCGGCCTCATTTCCGCCAAAAAGTACCAATTCGAAAAACCCCTGGGCAAGGGCGGGTTCGCGGAGGTCTACCTGGTAAAGGACCTGGCGCTGGAGCGTCGCGTCGCCATGAAGATTCTAAACGCCAAATACGCCGACAGTTATGAATTGAGCCAGCGCTTCATCGCCGAAGCCCAAATCGCGGCCAAATTCCACCATCCCAATATCGCCCTGGTCTACGAGGTGGGTGTTTTCGAGGCCCATCAATACGAAAGCCTGTTGAGCTTTCCCGAGGAAATACTAGCCGAGTACCCCAACCGCATGGCCTATTTCACCATGCAGTACATCGAGGGCCGCACCCTGGCGGAGGTCAATAAGAACGAGGGCCGGCTGGGCCAGTTCCAAACGCTGCAAATCCTTTTCGGCGTGGCCAAGGCGCTCGAATTCGCCCATCAAAAAGGGGTGGTTCACCGCGACATTAAACCCGAAAACATTATGGTGACTTATGACGAACAGGTGTTGGTTACTGATTTCGGAATCGCCAAGGTGCTGATGGACCAGCGCTCCCATGCGCCGGAGCCGGAGCTCGAGACCAGTTCGGGCCAGGGAACCGTCGGCTTCATGGGCACGCCCCATTATGTTTCCCCGGAACAAGCCGAGGGCGAATCCGTGGATGGCCGCTCCGATCTTTACAGCCTGGGCGTCACCGCCTATGAGATGCTGACGGGAAATCCGCCATTTCTGGCCGAACGCTGGATTCAGGTGCTGACCATGCATATTCAGGAGGAACCCAAACCCCTGCGGGAAATCGATCCCGAGATCCACCCCAATACCGCCGAATTCGTGCATCGCTGCTTGGAGAAAAAGCCCGCCGACCGTTTTCAATCGGCAACCCAACTGCTGGATGCGCTCGCCAACCTGACCCGCATTCTCCAGATCGACCCTTTCAAGATCGAGGCCCAGGAGGAAGTGGACGACGAGGCGCGCGATTTGGTCAAGGATCTCTTCATCCATTTTGCGCGCTCGTTCAAAACCATTGGCACCTACCCCGAGCATCACGAAATGGTGCAAAAATCGGCCAAGGCGCTGCATGAAAAATACGAAGCCTATTTTAAGCGCTTCGAACGCATGGACCTGGAAATCGACTCCATGCGCATTATCTTCCAACGGATGTCGGTCTACCAGGAGGACCAGAAAGAGACCAGCTTTTGCTTCAATCTCTACCGGGACGGTATTCGCAGCCTTTCCTTTTTCCGAGGATTGCCCCTCCAGGAATTAAAACAGCTTCTGTTTCAACTCTATGTCTACGTTCACGACCGCCAGGCCCGCGAGAAGGACTCGGTCACCCTGCTTTTTCAGATGGGGTTACAGTTCGTGGATTTCGAATACGTGGATTCCTTCTACGAAGGGCATCACCACAACCTGGAGCTCAAGAAGATCGAGACCCAGGTCCGCCACATTCCCCCATGGGAGGTAGAGACTCTCATCCAAAGCGGCGTCACCGTGGATCGACTGATGCCCTTTTTCGATCATATCCACGGCTCGGTTAAGGAAGAGGACTGGCCCAAGCTCGCCATGTATTTCGAGAAACGCGGCGAGCCGGAAGTCCGCAAAGAAGCGGTCCGCATTCTCTTGCGCCAACTACCGCGGGAGTCGGAACCGGAGGCCGGCGACCGCTTGTTCCAAATCCTGGAAAAGATGTTGCAGTACTCGTTACAGGAACAAAACCTGCAATTGCCGCTCTTCATTCTGCAACGCCTTTCCGACCTGGCCCGGGATGAACCCCGGGACGATCCGCGAGGCAATCGCAAACGGTGGCGG
>JBGTRP010000406.1:0-6911 GCA_041940685.1 Acanthopleuribacteraceae bacterium | reverse complement strand
CACGCCACAGGCGCGCCTGCAGTATCAGGCCCGCTGGCTGGTCACGCGCGAGTGCCATGAGATGTGCTTCGGGGCGCGCGGGCTGCTCGCCCTGGCCAGCACCTGCGACCGCGACGAGGTCGAGATCAGCCAGGCGCAGGCCTGGTCCGCCATCCGCGCGGCCATGCGGATGCTGGACGAGCTGGACGTGGAGGAGTGGGACGTGGAGGAGGACCACGAGGAAGCGGTGAGCTGGTACCGGCGCGCCGCGGAACAGGGCTACGCGAAGGCCCAGTATCTGCTCGGCTGGATGCATCACAACGGAGCAGCCCTCCATCAAGACCTGGGCGCGGCGCCTGCATGATGACGCCCAAAACCAAGGCATGGAGGCATATGCGCGGCAATGGGCCGAGAGGCTGTCAGCCCCGGCCTTCGATCCGCCTCTCGATTTCGAACCAGAAGACCAAGCGCTCGAAACCATCCACACCCTTGAGGGATCGAACACGATTTCCGTTTCTTTGGACGAGGGTCTGACGCGTCAATTGCTGCGGGAAGCGCCCGCGGCCTATCGCGCCCACATCAACGATCTGCTGCTCGCCGCCTTGGCCCAGGCGCTTCATGCCTGGTGCGGGGGACCCGCCTGGGTGGATTTGGAAGGACATGGGCGCGACGCGCTCTTCGAAGATATCGATCTCAGCCGCACCCTGGGATGGTTCACCTCCCTCTATCCGGTGCTGCCCACGGTAGCCGAGGGCGGGCCCGGAGAGACGCTCAAGGCCGTGAAAAGCCATTTACGCGGCCTGCCCGGCGGTGCGTTGAGACATGGTCAATTGCGTTACCTCCACCCGGAAGGCTCCATTCGGGAAACCATGGCGCAAGCGCCGAGGCCCCGCATCTCCTTCAATTACCTGGGCCAGGTGGAGGCGGGGCTCGCGCCGCTGGACGGGCTGGTCCCCGCGCGTGAGAGCTGCGGACCCTCCCGCCATCCGGCCTCCAAGCGCACGCATTGGCTGGAGCTGGTCGCCCAAGTAGCCGATGACCGGCTTCAAATGGCCTGGGCCTACCATGAACGCCTGCACCGCCGGGAGACCATCGCGCTGTTGGCGCAAGCTTACATCGACGCGCTGCAAACGCTTATCGAGCATTGCCTGCAACCGGAGAACGGCGGTGCTTCGCCCGAGGATTTCCCCCTGGCGACAATCCGCCAGGAACAGCTCGATCACCTGCTGAGACCCGCTTCCTGGCGCGAGGTAGAAGATCTTTACCCGCTTTCCCCTCTGCAGCAGGGCTTCCTGTTCCACGAGCTGTATCAGCCGGAGCAAGGCGCCTACTTCAACCAACTCAGCGGCACGCTTCACGGCCCATTGCGCCTGTTGGACTTTCAACAATCCTGGCGCGACACCCTTTCCCATCACCCCATTTTGCGGAGCGCTTTTTATTGGGTGGGTCTGGATCAGCCCGTTCAGATGGTGTGGCGCGAGGCGGCGCTACCCATTCAAGTGGAGGACTGGCGCGGCGAAGACGAGGAACGCCAGCAGGAGCGGCTGAAGGTCTTCCTGCAAAAGGATAGGGAACAGGGCTTCGACCTGGAGCGCCCGCCTCTCATGAGGTTGGCTCTATTGCGAATTGAGGAGGAAGCTTGGTTCTTCGTCTGGAGCTTTCACCACCTGTTGCTCGATGGCTGGTGTTCGGGCCTGTTGATCCAGGAAATCTGGCAGCGGTACGCGGCCGCGGGACAACATACGCCGGCGTCCTTGCCAGCGGCGCGGCCCTACCGCGATTTCATCGCCTGGCTGAGCAATTGGGACCAGGCGGCCGCGCAATCTTTTTGGCGCGAAACCCTGCGCGGATTCCACGCGCCCACGCCCCTGCACGAACCCCTTCAACGCCGGGACGAAGATGGATTCGATCTTTTGGAAACCGTGCTCGCCAAGGCCGATACCCGGCGTATCGAGGAGTACGCGCGCGAACAAAAAGTGACGCTGAACACCCTGGTCCAGGCGGTTTGGGCGCTTGTTCTGGCGCGCTACAGCGGCGAGGAAGACGTGCTTTTCGGCATCACCGTGGCCGGCCGGCCGCCCCAACTCGTGGGTGTGGAAAGCATGCTGGGACTGTTTATCAACAGCCTGCCCTTGCGCTTGCGGGTACCCCTGGACGCCACTCCATACGCCTGGTTGCCCTCCATCCAGAGCCTCAACACGGCCATGCGCGAATACGAGCAAAGTTCATTGGTCGATGTGGCGGGATGGAGCGATGTGCCCCGTGGAACGCCTCTCTTTGAGACCCTTATGGTGTTCGAGAACTACCCCGTGGCCGAGGCCGTTCAGGCCACGCGGGACACGCTTCTGCTCACGGATATCCAATTTGACCAGCACACCAACTACCCACTTTCGTTGCGGGTCGTGCCGGGCGAGCGCCTGAGCATTACCTGGACCTTCGACCGCGCACGGATCGACGCGGAGACCATGAATCGGCTGGCCGGACATTTCCGGGGGCTGCTGCTCGCCATGGCCGACCAGCCCGAGACCCGGCTCGGCGATTTGCCGCTGCTCACGGATCGGGAACGCCAGCGACTCTTGGCCGAGTGGAACCCTCGGGTCGATGCCGCCTCTCTCGGCGGGACCATCGACGCAAGGGTTTGGGCTTGGGCCGAGCGGAGGCCGGATGGCGTGGCGCTCGTATGGGAGGATGAAAGTGGAGCACAACGCCATGTGAGTTACGCCGCCCTGGAATGGGCGAGCGCAAAGGTCGCGCAACGCCTGCAAACAAGGGGCGTTCGACAAGAGGAACCGGTCGGCCTGTTTCTGGAGCGGTCAGACCGCCTCGCGGTCGCCATGTTGGCCTGTTTCCGGCTCGGCTCGCCATTCGTGGCATTGGACCCGGACAGCCCGGCCGGCCGCAATGCATGGGTCGCGGATCATTGCCGCCTCGGTTTGCTGCTCACCCGATCGGGATTGGAATCGAGGGCGCCGGCAGGCATCGAGCGCCTCCATTTGGACATGCTGGAAGGCGAACCCACTGCCATGAACCCGCTGCCGAACCACCCTAACCCCAATCCCGCCGCCCTCGCCTACCTGGCTTTCACCTCGGGTTCGACCGGCCGACCCAAGGGCATTCTCACCACGCGCGGCGGGGTTTCCGCGTACCTGGACCACCTGGTCGAAACCTATCGACCAACGCCGGAGATGGTGGTATTGCAGTTGGCGAGTCCTGTTTTCGACGCGTCCATCCGCGACCTGATCGGCCCGCTTCGCTCGGGCGCCCGCGTGGCGATACTCGCGCCGCATGCGGCAAAAGAACCGGCCGCCCTGCTGCGCGCCATGTCGGTTCAGCGAGTCTCGGCGCTCTGGAGTCTGGTGCCCAGCCAATTGCGCTCTCTGGCCGAGGTCGCCCCGCTTGTGGCAGACCATCCCCCGGCTCTGGAGTTGTTGCTGTTCAGCGGAGAGCGGCTCACGAGAGGCGATGTGGCAAAGGCGCGCGCGCTTTTCGGGAAAAGCGCCATTCTGATCAACCAGTACGGACCCAGCGAATGCACCATGACTTCCAGTTACCAAAGGGTCGAGGCAAGCGCCGAAGATGCGCGGGGACAGGCCGAGATCCCCATCGGGGGGCCTATCCCCAGCGCGGGAATCTGCCTGCTGGATCGACGATTGCAGCCCCTGCCCATGGGCATCACGGGCGAGATATTCCTGGCCGGCGCCGGCCTTGCCCGGGGTTATTTCCAACTGCCCCGCCTCACGGCCGCCGCCTTCTCACCACATCCCTTCGCCTCACGGCCCGGCGAGCGTCTTTACCGCAGCGGCGACCGCGCCCGCCGCAACCTCAACGGCCAATTGGAGTACCGCGGGCGTTCCGATCAGCAAATCAAATTGCGCGGCAATCGGGTCGAGCCGGGCGAAATCGAGGCGCTTCTCTGCCGCCACCCGGCCATCTCCCAAGCGGTGGTTACCCTCGCGGGTGGGAAAGGCAAAAACGATCCCCAACTCATCGCCCATATCGTCATCCGCCAGGGAGAGTCGGCGGATGAAACCGCGCTGCGCGACTTCGCCGCGACCGAATTGCCGGAGTACATGCTGCCGGGACGGTTCCGGTTCGCCGCATCATTGCCGCGCACGGCCACGGGTAAGCTGGACCGCACCGCCCTCGCGCGTATGGGTTTGGATTGGAAACCGGATACCGCGAGACTTTCGCCCCGAACCCCGACGGAGGCCGCGCTCGTCAACATCTGGGAGGAGGCGCTCGGGATCGAAGGCGTCGGCGTCCGGGACAATTTTTTCGCCCTCGGCGGGCATAGTCTGCTGGCCACGAGGGTCATATCCCGCATCTGGAAAAACCTGGGCCTGAGCCTGCCCGTGCGCCTCCTTTTCGAGGCCCCGACCATCGCGCAACTGGCCGAGAGGGTCGATGCCGCGGCGCGCAAAGAACAACGGCAAAGCCAAACCCTCGCCCCGGCGCCGCGCGACCAGCCGCTGCCGCTTTCTTTCGCCCAACAACGCCTGTGGTTCCTGGACCGTTTAGAAGGCCCCTCGGCCACCTACAATATGCCCTCGGCCTGCAAACTCAGCGGCCTGCTCGACCCGGCCGCGCTGATTCACAGTTTCACCAAGATCCTGAACCGGCATGAGGTGTTGCGCACGAGATTCGCGGAAGAGGATGGCCATCCGGTCCAGATCATCGGACCACCGGCGGGCTTGGCCGCGCCCGTCATCGACCTGCGGGGCTTGGCCGCTCGGGACCCGCGAAAGGCGAAAGACCAGGCCAGATGGTTGGCGCGCGAGGAAGCGCATCGGCATTTCGACCTGGCCAGGGGACCCTTGATGCGCGTCGCCCTGATCCGCGTTCTACCTGAGGAGGCCGTCACGCTCATCACGGTGCATCATATTGCCGCGGATGCCTGGTCCATGGGCGTGCTGGTGCATGAGTTGGCCGAAATGTACCGCGCACGGCTCCGGGGTTCGACCCACCCCTTGCCGGATCTACCCATCCAGTACGCTGATTTTGCCTGGTGGCAGCGGCAATGGCTATCCGGAGGGGAGTTGGAGCGTCAACTCGGCTACTGGCAGGAACGGCTCGACGGACTGCCGCCCCTGCTGGAACTGCCCTCCGACCGACCCCGGCCGAAAACGCAGGGCTACAGGGGCGCCCAGTTTCCCGTGTCCTTGCCTGAAGACCTCTCCCACACGCTCGCGGACTTTTGCCGGGAACGGGATCTCACGCTGTTCATGGCGCTCAACGCGGCGTTCCAACTGCTGTGCGCGCGTTACTCCGGCCAGCAAGACGTGGCCGTGGGCCTGCCTGTTGCCAACCGCACCCGTCCCGAGGTAGAGCCGCTGATCGGTTTCTTCGTCAACACGCTCGTGCTGCGCGCGCAAATATCTGCGGGGCAAGATATCGAGGCTTACCTCGCGGATGGAAGACGTTTGGTTTTGGATGCGCTCGCCCATCAGGACGTGCCTTTCGAGCTGGTGGTGGATCGCCTTCAGCCGGTCCGGGATTTGAGTTTCGCGCCTCTGGTTCAGGTTACATTTGTCCTGCAAAACGCGCCCGTGAACCGGGTCTCCCTGCCCGGCATGGAGCTCATGCCGCTGGACCAGGCGGTGGCGGTTTCCCGTTTCGATCTCAACGTCCTCGATCTTCGATCCGCAAACTCACTCGCACAAGTTGGTGTGCGTTGCTCGAGATGTCTCAGAACGCAAACGCCTTGAGGCCGAAGCTCGTGCCATGAGCCGTATCATTCACGGCGTCACCACGACTGCGAACCTTGAGGAATTGTTCAAGCTGATCCATTCGACGGTGAAAAGGATCCTTTATGCTGAGAATTTCTTTGTTGCCCTATATTCGCCTGAAACAGAAATGCTCTCAATGCAGTTTTGGGCAGATAAATTTGACCCGATGCCCGCTCCATTGAAGGTCGGACGGAGTCTGAGCGCCTACGTCTTTCGCAAGGGCGAGCCCATGCTACTGACAGACGCGGACGCTAAAAAGATCATTGAAACAGGCGAGGTCGAGTCCGTCGGGACCGATTCGCCGATTTGGCTTGGGGTGCCGTTGAAGACGCCGAACGGGCCGATCGGCGTGCTGGTTGTTCAGGACTACGAGAACTCGGATACGTACAGCGAGCGGGACGTCGAATTACTTACGGCGGTGGCCGATCAGATCGCGGTCGCGATAGAACGAAAACGCAGCGACGATGCCCTTAAGCTTAGTCAGGAGCGATTTCAGCTGGTCACGCAGGCAACAAGCGACGCGATCTGGGACTGGAACCTTTATTCGGACGAGACCTGGTGGAACGAAGGTGTATCGAAGCTTTTTGGCTATTCAGCCGAAGAGATGGGAAACGATATCAAGTTCTGGCGAGAGCGGCTGCACCCTGAAGACAGGGAAAGGGTGATAAGAGACATCTCGCATCACATCGACACCGGAAAGGCGAATTGGGCGGACGAGTATCGCTTCCTGCGAAAAAATGGAACTTATGCTCACGTAATTGATAGAGGATACGTGGTTTACGACGCTGAAACGGAACTTCCAGTCAGGATGATCGGGTCGATGATGGATGTGACGGACCGCAAAATTCTCGAAGACCAGCTGACGCACCAGGCTCTTCACGATCCGCTTACCAATATTGCAAATCGGGCGTTGTTCTCGAATCGCGTCGACCATGCACTGGCGAAACTGCCGCGGATCGGGTCGCAATTGGCCGTTCTGTTCCTTGACCTAGACAATTTCAAAGCGATCAACGATTCGCTTGGCCACGCGGCGGGCGACAAACTGCTGATCGCGGTGGCCGAGCGTCTGCAGGATTGCCTTCGAACAACCGACACCGCCGCTCGGCTCGGCGGAGACGAGTTTGCCGTGCTTTGCGAGTCGGTGACGAAGGTTGAAGAGGCAGTGATGATCGCGGAACGTGTGCTTCAGGTCTTTCAGCAGCCTTT
>JBGTRP010000405.1:0-6914 GCA_041940685.1 Acanthopleuribacteraceae bacterium | reverse complement strand
TGCGCCCGAGTGTCTATGTTTGCGGCATGTCGATGCGAAGGGTGTTGTTCGGTGGGGTGCTTCGTGGGGCCGTCTTGCTCGGCTGGGTGATCGGCTCGGCCCTGGGCGTGTCGGCTGAGCCTGTGGCGGTCGGGGAGCCCGCGCCCGAGTTTCGTCTCGAGGATCAAACGGGGATGCGGCGCTCCTTGTCGAGCTTCGTTGCGCGCGGTCGCTACGTCGCCCTCGTGTTCTACCGCTCTGCCCATTGGTGACCGTTCTGCAAGCGGCAGTTGGTCCAACTGCAAGAGCGCCTGAAAGATTTCGAAGCACTGGGTTACCAGCTTATCGCGGTATCCCAAGACAACTCTGAAACCAATGCAAAAACCATGAAACGGCACGGGTTGGGGATTCCCATCTACGCGGATCCAGGCCTGGAAGTCGCGCAGAAATTCGGCGTCGTCTTTCGCGTGGACGAGGCCACGGTCAAGCTTTACCTCAACTACAATATCGACCTGGTCAAGCTTTATGGAAGAGACCAGCCATTGATGCCCGTCCCCTCTTTGTTCATCTTGGACACCGAGGGCAAGGTCCGCTTTCAATACGTCAACCCCGACTACCGCCAACGGCCGGCGCCCGAGTTGGTCCTCGCGGCCGCGAAGGCGAGCCTGCCCGCGGAAAAACCCTGAATCCAAATACAACGTAGGAAACTGACCATGGGCGAGGCGTAGCGATCTACCTCTCGCCCTTTCAGTTTTGCTCTAACTGGACAATGGATTTGCCGCCAATTTCAGAGTATGGGTTTCCATTTTTTGAGGCAAGGGAATCTTTTCCCTGGATAAGTCTCGAACGACCAAGCATGGTAGAATAGCTCGGGTTGCCATCTCGGAGGCCAATCATGAAAATGACTATCCAGTATCCCGAATCTTTGCCAGATGCTCTGCGCCAAACTCGAAGTCAATTCGAAAGGGAAGCAAAAATGGCGATGGCAGCCAAGCTCTTCGAGATGGGTCGCATTTCCTCGGGAATGGCTGCATCCTTAGTGGGGTTGGATCGAGTTGCCTTTTTATTGAAGCTCCATGAATATGGCGTTTCTATGATCCAGGGAGAGGAGGAAGACCTCCGTTCGGACCTGGACAATGCCTAAATCCAAATCCCTGGTGATCGACACGGGCCCGATTCTTAGTTTAGTTGCGGCTACCGGAGATTTGAAATTGTTAAATTTGCTTTATGATAGGGTTCTCGTACCCTTTGAGGTATGCCAAGAGCTTCGACAGGGCGGGGCAACTGGCTTTGGAATCAAAGCTTTCGAAAAAGCAGATTGGCTCAAAAAGAAAGCTATGCCATTGAAATTATCCCCGTTCCTCGCCAAGGCACTAGACTCCGGCGAAGCGGCGGTGATCCAATTGGCCCTAAAGGAGGGTATCTCAAGGGTTGCCATCGATGAAATTGCGGGTAGACGAATGGCCAGATTAAGCGGACTGGCTTTGACTGGTTCGGTAGGAATTCTCCTTCGAGCAAAAATGGAGGGACATCTACCCTCCCTTCAATCCGCTTTGATCAAATCACGAAAGGCCGGAATTTGGCTGAGCCAATCAGTAATTGATTTCGCACTTCGGGAAGCGAATGAAGTTGAGGATTAAATGGGTAAAGAAATAGGAACTCTTCCTGTCTTACCCGAAAAATATTCCAATGAGCGTCGGGAAAGACAGCACCGACAAGTCAGCAATCTTTAAGATCAGGATGCAATGCCAGGAGAGTCCGCCGATCGCCCAATACTTCAATTACAGGAAGCTCCAGGGTTGGTAGGCACGGGCGGGATCGAACCGCCGACCCCTACCGTGTGAAGGTAATGCTCTCCCACTGAGCTACGTGCCTAGATATCGGGGCGACTGTCTCAATTTTTTTCGAAGAACGAGGCTGCCCCCGGAAAATTTGGCGGGGCAACGAGAAGTTGATACGGAATTAACCAAGAATCCGAATCGAAGTCAAGCCCCAATTTGGAGAATAGGGCTCGCGCGCGCCGAAAGTTCGGCTCAACGGCTGTACACATCGATCACCGCCTCGATCGCGCGGCTACAGACGGGACAAAAACCCACCTGGTCCCGAGTGAACATGAGGCAATCCGCGGAGGAACGGTAGAGGCCCTTGGCCATGTAGCTGGCGCCCTCGAAGGCGCCGACCTTGCCGGAATACTTCATGTTTCCAAGCAGTTCGGTTTCGAAGGCGCGCTGTTGTGTGAAAAGCGCCTCCAAATCTTCCTCCGAAGCCTTGGCCTGGCGTAGGGCGGCTCGTTTTTTCTGCGTCTCAATGCTGGCCTTCTCAAAGGCTTCCTTTTGCCAGGGCGTGGGCAGCGGCGTATCCTCGGCCACCAGGTCCTTCCACTTGAGGTTTTCCTTGTCCAGCAAGGCCGTAACATTGGCTTCCCACGGCTCCAGTTGCACGGTTTCGCTCAACTCGTAGGCTACCGAGGAGGTGTAGTATTCATCCGCGAGCCCGGCAAAATGGTGGCCGAACTCGTGGACAAAAAGATAATCGGAAAAAGCATTGTCAACCGATGCGGTCGCCTGCCAGCGGTAGATGCCGCCGCCACCGTAGGTGCGCTCATTGACAAGGATCACCATGTACTCATAAGGCGCCGCGGAGGCGATGTCCCGCAGACGACGGTTGTCGTAACTCAACACATAGCGTTCGGAATCGAAACTGCTGAAATGAGCGCTGAGCGGCGTGCGTTTGAAAACGCCCGGGTGGGGACGGCTCACCCCCGATTCCCCGGCGGGCGTGCCGATGAGCCGCACATTGAAGTCGGACTTGCGCGAGCGGAAGGGCTCGTGACTGAAGAGGGCATCGCTCATGCGCGCCGCATCCGCGCGGAACTTATCCATTTCTTTGGCGCTGTAACCATCGCCGAGGATCAACAAATCCACTTTGGTCTGAGGATCGCCGTGGTTCAGCAACTCCCAAACCGGAAAAGGAGAAGGCAGGTCGGCGGGGTTCACCGCGCGTGAAGCGGGGTCCACCAAGGTCTCCCAAACGGGTTGAAACCGATTTTCGGCATCGCGTTTGTGGAGCGCCACGCGCACGGGCTTTCGCGGCCAGGGAAAGCGGAGCGATTCGTGAAAGACGCGCCATTGCCGCTTGGCCTCGCCCGTGGTTTCCCACTCGCCGTAGATGGTGGCAAAACCCTCGCTGTAGAGGCGGACGCCACTGTCGGAGTCGAATACCTCGAAAAGGTATTTGCCCCAGCGCAGCGCATCGATCAGGTTTTTGGGATTGCCGGCCCAGGGACCATCCGAAACCACGCGGTCCACCGCAAAATGCTCCTCGCCAGCGTTGCCGGCGTGAAAGTAATCCAAGCGCATGGTCTTGTTGAGAAAATACTGATCAAAATCAAGCGCGGCGGCCGACATGGCCCAAACCAGCATTACGGCCAAACACGAAATCTTCATCTCATCCCCTTTTCCGATGATTTTGGATTCTTTTCTCCCCGAATCCTTCATTCTAAACCAAAACCCGACCTCGCCGAAGGCCCGCAGCTTTATCACCTGTCGGAGGGTGGTCGCGTTGTTTTCCAAAAAGTCGCGATGAAAAAATGTGCTAGAGTTTGGGAGCGGTCAACCCGTTTACTTCCATCCTTCTTCTGAATCCCTTCCTCAAGGGTGACCAGCCATGGTGCTTCTCCTCCACATCATTCCTGCCAACGGTACGCCTTTTGATTACCGTTTCGATTCGGGTAGCCTGGTGATCGGGCGCTCGAGGGAATCCCAATTGGTCATCGACGACGAGTTTCTCTCGCGCAGGCACGCCAGGCTCTTTATTTCCGAGGGCCAACCGCTGCTGGAGGATCTGGGCTCTCAGAACGGCACATGGATGAATCGCCGCCGCGTTCGCAAACCCGTGGCGGTCACGCCGGGCGCGGTGATTAAATTATCCAATAGCGTCATTTCCGTGAGGGAGGCCGCCCCGGCTCCCAAGAAGAAAAAAAAGCCGGTGTTCCAAACCTTTCAAGAAAGAAGCGTGTTCCGCGACGCCACGGAACTGCTCCAGCAACAGCGAACCGGCCGCGCCGAGCAGAACCAGGTTGCGCCTTACCTGGAGCGCCTCAAGCTGCTGAATGAGATTCATCATGAGCTCGGTGAATCGATTGCACTGGAACCCTTGTTGGATTTAATTTTAGAACGGGTGTTCACGATCCTGAAACCCGAGCAATGCGCCATTTTCCTCAGGGAAAAAGACGGGGAGTTGGAGCCCGCGGCCACGCGTTCCCTTCCCGGTTTGCCGGATGCTTTTTTCTATTCACGCCACCTGGTTGAAGAGGTGGTGGAGAAGGGAATGGCGGCCTTGGTGGACGATCTCGCCGTGGACCAGCGATTTTCCGAGGCGGCCAGTATGATCAGTTCGGGTATCCGGTCCCTGGTTGCGGCGCCGCTCTTCGGCCCGGCCTCCGCGATGGGCATGATCGTGCTGCATTCGCGCGCGGCGATCCGCCAGTTCTCCGAGGAGGACATGGCCCTTTTGGTCTCCCTGGCCTCGGTGGCGGCCCTTCGCATCCGCAACCTGGCCCTGGCGGAAGAAGCCGCCCAACGCCAACGCCTGGAGCAGGAGCTCGGACTGGCGCGCCGTATTCAGGAGGCCTTGATCCCCGCGTCTCTACCCGAGGTGCCCGGTTACGACATCTTTGGTCAGAACCTCCCCTCCCAGGGGGTTTCAGGAGACTACTTCAAGGTGCAAACCCGCCTGGATGACAGGGAATGCGTGCTCATGGTGGTGGACGTCTCCGGCAAGGGTATGAGCGCATCCCTATTGACCGCATCCTTGGAGGCGCTCTCCGCGGCGCCGATCGAGGATGGCCTACCCCCGGAAGAGGTATGCGCCAAGTTATCGCGCATGGTGTACCGCAGGACGCCCAAGGATCGCTACGCCACGCTTTTCCTGGCCATGCTCAACTCGGAAAGCGGCGCCGTACAGTACGCCAATGCCGGACACAATCCCGGCATCCTCGTGCGAGGCGACGGCTCCTTGCAAGTGCTGGAGGGAACCGGTCTGCCCGTGGGGATTCTACCGATCACCGACTACGAACGCGCCGCCACGGCCTTGGACCCTGGCGATCTTTTGGCCATCTATACCGACGGTCTCACGGAGGCGACCGATCCGGCCGGCGAAGAATACGGTCCGGAGCGGTTGAGCCGCCTCCTCTCGCAGAAAAGGAGAAGGCCACTGGTAGAAATCGCCGATACGGTTCAGGACGATTTGGAACGCTTCGTGAACGGCGTTCCCTTCAACGATGACCGCACCCTCGTCTTGCTGCGGCGCCATGATTGATTAGACCGGCACCCCCCGAACTGTCGTGAGGATCGCACCCAATACGCCCGTCATTGATGGTTGAGAAGCACAACTTCCCTTTTTTTCGCTATCATGGTTCTAAAACTGCCGCGCGCGTCGCGGCGGCGCGGCCCCCAATCCCCAAAAAAGGAATGTCCATGGGATGGAATCCATTCAAAAGGCGTAAAAAATCCGCCATCGACCTGATCAATGCCGGTCAATTCCAGGAGGCCTTGACGTTGCTCCAACAACGCCTGAAGGAAAGCGAAGGCCAAGGCAAACAGCCGGATGATCAACTCGCCACGCTCTACAAACAGATTGCCGAAACGCATGAGCACCTCAAACAAACGCAAGAGGCGGTATCCTTTTACTGTAAGGCCGCGGACTTTTACAGTGATCGGGGGTTCTACAACAAGGCCGTGGCGGTGTATAAAAAAGCGCTCAGCATCGACCCCGAAAACCCGGACCTCCTGGATAAGATCGCCGATTACAATCGCAGGGTTCCCAAGTTCATGGTCAACACCTATTCGGCGGAAGAAATGAAGAAAAAAGCCCGCGAAATCAAGGCCGCGATGGAGGCCCACGAGGCCCAGAAGCAAGAGGAAAACCAGGGCTAGGGAGCCATTCTGTAGCGACAAACGCCGTACGGGTACGAATTTTGCCCCAAGCTTTCACAGCGGACCCGGCGGATGGAATCGCCTAGATGCCGGAGGCCGCCTGAAGAGGGCGTGAAACCCTTGGCATGCTGTCACCTTTGGAAATGACGCCCACCGGAGTCCGGTTGCAACTTTGACGGAAATCCATTAATCTTTTGCGCAGCTTGCCTTGTCCTAAAAAAGGGATCGCAAAGCGACATCCGGACCACTCACCCGTACAGGAGGAATTGCCGATGAAGAGCCGAGGCCTTGGCTGGGTCTTTATTTTGACCTTTTTCGCCATCACCCCCACCTTCGCAGCCCGATTGGAGCTTCTCAATTTGGTGGATATTACCCAAACATCCCAACGCATTTTTGAGGGCCGCTGCATCAAGGTGGAACACACCTCCGTAAAGAGCCGGGGCGGCAAGCTTTGGATTCCAGCCGTTCGCTACACCTTCGAGGTGCTGGATGGCATTAAGGGAATTTCCACAAAAACACTGCATATCCAACAGTTGGGTCACGCTCTGGATGGGAGCGACTTTTTCCTCAAGCCGGAAAGCCTCGGCCTGCCGACCTTCAACGCGGGTCAAACCTATCTGTTATTCATGAATGAAGACGGCTCCACGGGATTGACCTCGCCCACCGGTATGGTGCAAGGAGTTTTCGATGTGGCCAGGGGGTCTGCTCGCGCAACGTCATTCCGGACCAAAACTGAAAAAACCCGAAAATTCCTATTCCTCCACACTGGTGCGTGAAAAAAAATTTCTGTCTGAAAATTTATCACAAAGTGATGGACAATTAACAAAGTTATGCATTATCTTAAAATTCTGTTTTTATCTTAATCGATTTAACTCATTTAAGGAGGATAATGGGGTCCACACGGCCTCTCTCTCCACAAAAAACAAAAAGTTTCAAATTTTAAGATAATACATAAATTTGTTAATTATCCATCACTTTATAGTAAAATTTAAAACAGAA
>JBGTRP010000404.1:0-6933 GCA_041940685.1 Acanthopleuribacteraceae bacterium | reverse complement strand
GCTGATCATCTGGGGCGATTGCCGGCCCAGCAGAAGCGGGATTTCGTAGGCGCCCATCACCGCGATGAAATAAAGCAGAAGCTGTGGCCGGCTCTTTTGGAAGAAGATGGGAATGAGTACGCGCCGCAGGTAACCCGCCCGGCTTCCGCCCAGGGTTTGGGTGAGTCGCCAAAGCTCTGCGAGCTTCTCGTGGCGATGGATATGGCGGTAAAGCAGGGCAAAAAAGGGTACCGCGGTAAGCATATGCGCGCTCAGGACTCCGATTGCAAGCGGGTCATGGGTCATGGCCGGCAAATCCCCGGGCCGGTCGATCAGGCCCAGCCATTTGACCCAGCGCGCGACCAAACCCGCGTCCGCGAGCGTTTGAAAAACCAAAAAGGCGGCGACCGCCGCGGGCAGCACCAGCGGCAGATAAAGCGGTGTGGTGGCGTTTTTACCCATGAAAAGGGCGAGGGAGGCGCCGCTGACCGCGGAGAGCCCCACCGCCGCGAACGCCACGTACACGCTGACCCCCAGTGACAGCCAGATCTCGCCGCCCGCGAGCGATTCCGCCCAGAAGCCGAGGCCGAATCCCTGGCTTAACAGGCCCGTGAGCCCCAGGCTGTAGCCGACGGCGTAAAGCAAGCCCGCGATAACCGGCAGCACGGCCAAGATGAGGAACCCCGTCATCCCCCAACCCTCCAGGCTATTCCTCAAGCACATGCCTCCGGAAATCCTCGTAGAGCCGGATCATGTATTGGGGCGCCAGCTCTTGTAGCGCCTTGTCCTGGATGGTCGCGCGAGCCGGTGAAAAGCGGCGATTGGGTACATGGTGGAAGCGTTCGGGCCAGGGTTCCGGAAGGCGGTCGATGGCCAGGATCGTGCCGTCCCCCCACACGGCCGGGTCCTGCTTGCGCAGTTGGGCCTCCGGTGAAATCATGAAATTGATGGCCGCCATGGCCGCGGGTTTGTTTGCGGAATCGGCCGTAATCCCCAGGTAATGGGAATTCTGGATGCTGCCCTCGTCGAACACATAGGCGCGTGCGGTTTCCGGAAACAGGCCTTGCGCCACCTTGTTGTCCACCTCCGCGTCGTTGTTGCTCATGGTGAAATCCACCTCGCCGCTGATAAACATCTGGTGGAGCTGCGCCACGTTGGCGGGGAAGGATTGGCCCTCGCGCCAAAAGTAGGGTTTGATTTCATTGAGAAAGTACCAGAGCCGGGTGGCGGCGGCCTGGTAGCGGGCCTCGTCGAAGGGGCCATTCAGGTCGCGCCCTTCGGCAAGGTCGATGAGCCAGGATTTCAGCAGGGTCATGCCGGTGAAGTGGGTGTCGAAGGTGAAGCGGCCGGGATGGGCTTGAACCCATGTGGCGAGCGCCGCGCGGTCGCGGGGCGGCTCCGGGACTCTTGCGCTGTCGTAGATGACCGAGAGTTGCACATTGCCCCAGGGACACTCATACCCGTCGATAGGTTGTTGGAAATCGATACCGATAAAGGGGTTGTCGAAATCGATCCATTGGGCATTAGGCAACTGTTGGGTGAAGGGACCGTGCAAGGCCCGGATTTGGCGGAGTTGGTAGAAGGTTTCGCCGTTGATCCAGAGCAGATCGTAATCGCTTACCGCTCTGCCGGCCTCTTTCTCGCCCATGAGCGCCGTGACGATCTGGCTGCCCTGCGCCGCTACAAACCGCACTCGGATCTGGTGTCGGTTCTCCAACTCCGGGGCCACGTAATCGCGCATATAAGCGTTGATGAACGGGTCGCCCATCCACATGGCGATGGTGAGCTCCGAGCCGCGCGCGGCGGAGAGGATCTCGGACCAGTCCAAGGAAGCCACATCGGTTTTCGGTTGCGGAGGGCTCCCGCAACCCGCCAGCATCACGAGCCCCAGCAAGAAGAATCCGCATTGTCGAGGGGTCACTTTCATCAGAACAGGTACCGCAGGCTGAATTGGAATTGCCGGGGCGGCGCGGCATTGCGGCGCACGATCGGCGCTCCGGAAGGGCCGACCTGGATTTGGTTGCTTTGGGTGGCGTTGTTGCTGTAACCGCTGAGGTTGACCTCGTTGAACAGGTTGAACACGTCCGCGCGCGCTTCCAGGTTGGTGCGGCCCCATTGTAGCCGATAGGCGATCCCGAGGTCCACGGTGTTGCTCCAGGGAAGGCGGTCGCTGTTGCGGGTTTCGCCGGGTTGGCGGTCGCTATTGCCCACGTAGGCGTCGCCGAACGAGCGGCCATCCCCGTTGAGATCGGTGGTTCCGAAGAGCGACGCGTCGGGGATGCGGTTGATGGGTTGCCCGCTTTGGATAAGGGCGGCCAGGCTGAGGGTGAGATTCGGCAGGGGATCGTAGCTGCCCATGGCGTTGAACACATGGGTTCGGTCATTGATGGAGGGGCCCCACTCGCTGTCGAAACGGTTGGCGTCCTGCGCGCGGAAATTGATGTCCTCCGTGTTGTTGCGCAGGCGCGAGAGCGTGTAGGAGAGGCGAAAGGCGTAGTTGTCGATGCCCGTATCGCGGATCAGCGTGAAGTTGGCGGCCTTGTAACGGGAGGCGCCCTCGGTCTCGGAGACCACGATGTTGCGCGCGCCGCCGGCTACCGGCGCCACCGGGCGGGTGGCGTCCGCCTGTTCGGGCGTGCGCACGAGGGCTCGTAGCTGCTCGGGCGCCAGGCCGGCGATCTGATCCGCTGAAATGCCGTAAGGCGAGGGCGCGTTCAGGTCGCGCAACCGCATCAGGTCGCGGGTCTCCGTGTACATCAGGTCGGTATAAAAAAGGTAATTGCCGCCGAACTGGCGCTGGTACCCCAGGGAGAATTGCCGGGTGGCGGCGTTGTCGTAACCCTTGGGGTTGAGAATGCGGCGTTCGTTGCTGAACGCCGTGGAGCGCAGGTCGCCCACGCTGTCCGGGGTCGGCCCTTGCAGGTAGACCACGTCGCTGGGGTTGACCGTCAGGTTGCCGTCGAAGCTGATGCGGTCCAGATCTGTATCCGCGGGTAGCAAACCCAACTCAATCAATTCTTGCAGTTGGCCGCGGAAGCCCGCCGCGGTCGAGCTCTGTTGCAGCGCATCGCTGTATACCGCGTAGGAGATTTTCTCGTAGAACAGGCCCGCGCCGCCGCGCACCACGCTGCGGTCGTCCAGCGCGTAATTGAAGCTGAATCGGGGCGCGATGTTGTCCGTATCGCCGCTGGTAGCGCCGCCCTTGCTGAGGTTGTCGTAGTCGTAGCGCAAGCCCAGGGTCAGGTCGAGGCGGTCGTTGAGCGCCAATTGATCCTCGATAAAGAAACCGTGCAGCATCTGCGTCCTGCCGAAGGCGCGGGGTTGTAGTTCCACCGCGTAATCGAGTACGGCCACATCCGCGGGCAGGTCCGTGGGTTGTAGGCCCGCACCCTGGTTTGCGGTCAATAGCGCCTGCTGTTGCGCCTCATTGAGCTGTACCAGGTAATTGCCGTTGACATTGCCGCCGCCCTTCAGTGCGAAATCCGCGGCGATCAGATCGTAGCCAAGCTTGAAGATGTGGTTGCCGCGCTGAAACGTGAGTTTCTGCTGGAGCTGAATGGTTTCCTCCAGGCTATCGAAAATATAGCCGGGGTGACCTAGCGCGGCCGCGGTTACGCCTTGAGGGTCCAATACCGTGACGCTGGGGCCGGGTCCGTTCAGGGGCTCGCCATAGTCCCAGCGGAATCGCGAATATTGGAGGTTACCCTCATAAACATAGCCGTTGCCCAAATAAGTATTCGTGAGGGCGATCAGCGCCGCGTTGCGGTCTTGTTGGTTGGCCGCGCTCGGGAATCCGACCCCGCCCTCCAGACCGCCGCCCTGCCGTTCGATGGCTACCTCCGCCAGATTGGTCCGCAGAGTGGAATTCCAGTTGGGTGACCAATGCTGATCCAATTTGAGGCTGAGATAGCGGAAGTCGTTTTCGCCGCGCACGGTTTCATTGACGCCCAGCGCGGGCGAGTTCAGCAGGTTGTCCTTGAGATCCCGGGTTTGCTCGTAATTTACGTAGTAGAAGGTCCTGTCGCGCACGATGGGGCCGCCCACGCCGAATCCGGCCTGGTGACGGCGGAAGCCGTCCTTGACCTGGTTGCCGGACAGGTCCCTTTGTGCGAAGGGCGAGGAAGCGTCCAGGCCGGGTCCGGGCCGCGTGGCGTAGAAGAGTTCGCCCTCGGTGAGGTTGCTTCCCGATTTGCTGGTGATGTTGAATACGCCGTTGCCGGTACGGCCGAATTCGGTGGGGTAATTGTTGGTAAGCACGGTGATATCGCGGGCGAAACCCACGGGAACGGGGAACTTCTGGCCGCCGAGGAAGTTCTCGTTGTTGTCCATGCCGTCGATCATGTAGTTGGTGTAGAGCGAATTGGCGCCTTTGATGCTGACATTGGGCGCCTCGGGGTAGAAGCCGGTGGCCCGCGTGACGTTGGGTAGCCGGAACAGCGCGCGGGTGATATCGCGCCCCTCGATGGGCAGCGCGCGGATCTCCGTTTCCCGCAGGCTGGAGGAGATCTCGCCATTGATGCCGTTCACGCGGGTGGAGCCCCAGCGAACGGTCATGGCTTCGCTACGCGTTTGCAGCGGGATTCGGGTGAGGGTGACGCTGTGGGTAAAGCTCGCGCGCAGGGTGAGGGCGCCGGAGAGCGCCTCGTGGAACGCATCGTTCTCGGGAACTTGAATTTCATAGGTTCCCAAGGTGGACAGGCCGTTCAGGCGAACCTTGCCGATCTCGTTGGTGACTGCCTGGCGTTCCAGGCCGATGCGTTCATTGCGGATGAGGACAGTGACGCCCGAAGCGGGCGCCGCCTCGGGAAAATCGAGAACCGTGATTTCCAACCCCGCCTGTTGCGCGAGTAGCGGAAGGGAGCAGCAGGTGAGGAGTACAAAGCGGATCGCCATCGAAAGTTGTGCCTGCATATAGGGGAGCCCTCCAAAAAATGTCGGTAAAGCGGCGCTGGAATTCCGCCTCAAGCTTATACGCGGATTCTGAATGGTCTCACGGACCCTTTGTCGCGGAAAGACCTGGCTATACCATAAACAAAAAAGCGGCCGATCTCTTTCCAATATTCCGGGCTCCCGATCAAATTTTTTTGGATTGGGGTGCTCCTCGGCGAGGGAGTCCAGAGCCATGCATTCATACACCCGAACTGGTCGCCAAGGATTTCTCGCTCCCGGAATCGCTGAACCTCAACCAAACCCCCATCCTCGTGGGCATGACGTCCGCGCATCGCATTCTTTGGGCCCAATGGCTTCCTTTTGGCCGCATTGAGCCTGAAGAGTTGCGGCAGGGCGCGCTCGCCACGCTCATGGCCCAGGGGTTCTGATCTGGAACCGCGAACGATTCATCAATACCAGGGTTTCGGCGCCTGCCAATGATGGGTCGAGAAATGTTCGCCCCTCTAAATTCAAGGATGCCGCTTGAAGCAGGCTGACGGCAACCTTCGCTTACACGGGTATACGCTTGAGATCCTCAAAAAGGGTTGCCAGCATCCGTTTGCTCTTGCCCCAATCGTAGAGCTGCCCCTTGATGACCGTGGCGGCCTCGACCCTTGAACCTTTTTCCATCCGTTCGACGGTGACCAGCAGGTCCCCGGCGAAGCTCCAAAGGTCCGAGGGAAGCTTGGCTTGAAGCAAACAGCCGTCCTCGCCCTGCTCGACGTTTTGCAGGGGCTGGCCATTGCGCGCCAGCGAACAGAGGACCCGAACCATGGTTTTGCCCACGGGCGCGGCAACGGGTTCCTCACGCGTTTTTCCCGTTTTGATGCCGAGCTTGGCGTACATGGGTTGTGCGATTGCCGCGATTTTGGAGGCGGGGAGGACCGTGAAGGGCATGAGCGCCTTGTCGCATAATTTCAGGAAATCTTCGCCGGACAAACGCGTTTTGGATTGGGCGGCGTGACGGGCCACCAAATCGCGCACCTCGGATTGGCGCATCAGCGCCTCGTAATGGATCTCATTCGACCAATCGAGGGGTGGCGGTTCGGGTGCGCCCTCCGGGGGGACGAGCCTCGCGCCACAGGCGGAGCAAAAGTTCCCCTGAGCCTTCGCACCGCATTGATGACAAAACATGTGGCCCTCCCCCTTCGCCGTAGAGGCTGTTGGCGCGGATTTGGCGACGAAAGACCTAGGGAATCCCCCGAATTCAGTCTTCCTGCCGGGGGCTCAAATTCGCCTTGGCCGCTTTTAATTCCCGTGATTTGGGAAATATCTTAGACCAGGTTTCCAGAACCGCCAAGGCTTCCAGATGCTTTTCCGCGTTGTCGAACGCCTCAATCTGCAATGCTCTGAAGCAGAGGAGTACGCGTTCGGCGTCCTTTGCCAAACTTCCCGCCAACTTGGCGATTTCCTCGTCTTCCATGGCGCTGTAGGTGAACATATCGCTCAACAAGTCCAGGAGCGTGGTCAAATCTCCCGGGTTAAATTCCAAAATGGCGCGCAGGTCTTCCTCCGCCTCGTCCAAGTAGGGAAACTCGGCCTCCTCCGTGACCACGCGGCTGTAGGCATAGGATCTTCGCCGCAGGAGCTCGGGGTTGAAGGGAAAGGATTCAAGTCCCTCGGTAGCCAGGGAGATGGCCTCTTCAAAAATGGGCCGCTGGCTTGCGCGCTCGACGAAAATTTCCCGCACCAGCTTGTCGCCCTCCAACTCGCCAGGATCGTAGCTTTCCAGTAACGCGTCGATTTTATCCAAGAGGTCTTTGAATTCTTTTAACGTCTTCATCGATGTCTCCACATCGGTGGAAATTCCGCTTCCCGTTTCGCGGGTATCGGAAAAATTATTGGCGAGCTCCCGGTAGGATTAGGCTTCAACCAAAAGTTTGAACCCTCCCCAAATCATGCGTTTGGCGTCGAAGGGCATGGATTTGGGGTTCGCCATTTTCTTCAGCCTGGGATCGGCCATGGCTTTTTTGTTTACGCGGTCGCGATGGGCGCGCGACTTGTAGGTGATATAGGCGAAAACCA
>JBGTRP010000403.1:0-6936 GCA_041940685.1 Acanthopleuribacteraceae bacterium | reverse complement strand
ATACCCGTCCAAAAAATGAGCGGGCAAATTCCGATGGAAACAGGATGACATCCCCGGGGCGCGTCAAGGGCGCACACAACCACTCCTGCATCAGGTAGCCAACCCAGGGACCACTGTGAATGTCGCGTACGATCGGAAAGTCAATGCCCGCCCGTTCCCGCCAGTACAGGTACAGATATGCATAGGGACCCGCTACCGAGAAAGTGGGTTCTCCCCGAGTCATAAACCGCGCATGATCGAGAATTTCGCGGAACGAGTGGCGGACAAAGTCGAACCCCGCCAACTCCAAAAACCCCAAAAATTGCTGGCCAAACTTGGTCGAGCCATCAGTTGGCTGCCCCACACAACAAGCCTCATAGGCGACCCCATGCGCTCTCATGATCCCCTCGCCGTTTCCTGGAACCCAAACGGCGCACCCTGAACAACCCGCGACACCGCGGACTGGAGGTTCAGGTTGCCCTCCTCATTCTGGTAGGGTAATCCGTTGGCGCGAAAGACATGATCCACGCAGTAGTGAGATATTGGATCGTATTCCAAATTTAGGACATCTCCTTCCCGCGTAGGGACCTTGGCGCGAAGCTCGGCAGGTAAAAGATTGGGCATCCCTACCTGATGCCATTTCAGTAGGATTCGGTCCGGATGTTCGGCGGAATCCAAAAAGCCACAAATCTCCAGCTTGCCAAAGTCGTGTGAAGCGAGAAGCACGCCCTTCTTCTCGAGGCCATTCAGCTCTCGCTTAGATGCGGTGACAAGCCTGAAGGCCTCGTGCAGCAACAGACCGTATTGCTCCACGCCACGAACGGGCATAAATACGGTGATGTAATAGGAGATAATTCCCAGCGTGAAGAAGGCGCGCTGGAGGTCGACCAGTGTCTCCACCGAGTCGTTGACGCCGCGAATGAGGGCCGGTTGACCCCGAATTTCTACGTCAACCGAGCGAAGCGCTTCGATTGCGTCTTTGGCAAGCCCGGTCAGTTCCGCCGGGTGGTTGAATTGGGAAATGATCAGAACCCGCTTCCGTGGCGTGTTGAGCCTTTTGAAGGCCTCAAGCAGGATGTCGTCGAGAAAGCGTTCCGGGTGATAAGCCAATCCCTTGGTGGCCAGGCGCACGAAGCGAACCGTGGGAACGCTCAATAGTTGCTCGACAAGGCCAATGATGTCTCCGGTCTTGCGGAATGAGGCGGGGTCGCCGCCTGAAACCAGCACGTTGTCAACTTCCGGGTGCTTGCGCAGGTATTCGACCGCATGTTCTACCTTGCGCAGGAAAGATAAGGCCGGCGTTCTCTCGTGCTTTATTTCGTTGACCTTGTAACAGAACTGGCAATTGGCGACACAAAAATTGTCGATATGAAGCAAAAGCGTTCGCATGTACTTATGCTGTAAAAAGACCTCTTCCTCCTGACGAGCGCCGGTGTTGCCGTAGGGGTCAAAACGTCCCTGGAAAGGCTTGGGTTTGAGGGGCGGCAACACAACATTTAACAATTGGCCGCGGTAGGGTTCGTCCTGCCGCCGAATCAGATCGGCGTAATATTCGGTGACCCGGAACGGCATGAACGACTGCTTCAGCATGGCCCGACGCTGCTCGAGATCATTGGCTTCAAGCCCCACGTACGCGGCAAACTCATCTAGCCCTTGGTCGCCTTGAAATATAAGCATTTAGCCGTGCCTCCTTAAGGCTTCCCTTTTTGTATGAGAAAGTCTCCGACAACGAGAAGGTCGAGATCCATAATTTGGAAAGCGCGTAGGGCGTCCTCCACCGTCTCCACGATCGGCTGGCCACTATCGTTGAAAGAGGTATTGAGCAGAACCGGCGCCCCGGTGATCCTTTCGAATTCCGAGATAAGTCGATAAAATCTGGGGTTTTCACTGGAGACCGTGTGAAGCCTCGCGGTTCCATCCACATGGATTGCGGCGGGAAAGCATTCCCATGCTTTCTCCTTGACCTTTCGAATGGTCAGCATGTAGGGTTCGGGAAGATCCTCGTCCTCGAAATACATCCCCGCCTTTTCGCGCAGGATAGAGGGCGCAAAAGGACGATAGGCGGCGCGATGCTTGATCCTGTCGTTCAGTATGGTTTTATTTCCTACATCCCTGGGGTCGCACAAGATGCTTCGGTTGCCAAGGGCCCGGGGACCACTTTCGCCGCGACCCTGGTGCCAGCCTACGAATTTGCCTTTCGCGAGTTCCTTTGCCACATAAACGTACAAATCCGTCCCTTCCATCCTGGTGGCTTTCAGTTCCGGAAACGGGGCGAAGGTTTGTTCATTGGATGCGTACTCTTTCCCAAGATAGGCGACATTTCCATGGTCAACGCGCTTTTTGCCGAGTATTTGGTAGGCCACGTACAAGGCGCTGCCGAGCGCGATCCCCTTATCTGATGTCGCCGGCGCGATCCAAACATTCCCAAATTTGTTGCGGATCTTGTGATTGGCGACCCCATTGAGGCCACAGCCCCCTCCAATGCAAAGGTTTTTGAAGGGTCGCTCAGCCGCGAGCGCCTGAAGCAGGCTGATAACGGCAATCTCGAACATTGCCTGCCAACTTGCTGAAAAATTGGCCGCGAATTGAAATCTCCTGGCTTTTTCAAAGGAGTTCGCGGTCGGCTCGAAAAGGAACGGATCCGTGAATATATTCATCGTTCCTTCAGAGATATCGTATCCGCCGAAAGAGCAGGGGTCCTCGAGGTAAGTCTGGATGGCCTCCAGGAAGATGCTTTCACCATGGGCGGCCAGGGCCATCACGCTACCCTCCATACCGTAGGATGGAGGGTTTCCGTCAAGATAATCGAGAATTTTGTCTGTCACCGCTTTGTACAGGTATCCGAAACAGTGATTGCGCAAATTGCGGAAATGAATGAGATTTTCCCCAACGCCATTGCAGATCTGAGTCATGCTGTCGAAGCCACCGCCGTCATAGGAGAACACGAGAGCATCTTCATACGGCGAGGTGAAAAACGAATAAGCGGAGTGACAAGAGTGATGTTTCACCATGTATGCGGGCTTTCCAAATAGACCCTTTGGTATGGCCGGCGCTTTGTCTTCTAGTAATTCACGCATGCAGTTGTGGAACGAATAAGAGTCGCCGAGTCCGAGGAATTCACCTAAAAAATGGCGGTACTCGGGCAGGTTGAATCCATAGGGATTGCTATTTGCCGCAAAGGCGAAGGCCTCGATGTTTTCAATTCTCAATCCCTGAGACTCAAGGTAGCGGAGAAAAGACTTTTTCGGGTTGGAGAAATCCCCGAATAGAAGCTCACGGCCCAAATTCTTTCGACGGGTAGCCCGTTCGGCCTCGTAGGAGGCTAAATTTGCGGATTCCAAATCTACAACGGCAATACCCGGATCGTGAGTCCACCGGATATTGTCTCCATTAATTCCTACGACTACAGGCACCCCACACCCCTAAAGCAAACTACTTACGGAAATCCACCTGTTTTTAATGAGAGTGGGTAGGATGTGTCTGAAGGAAACCGAGGAAGTGATTGGAATGGATGTCAGAGATAAAACTGTTCGAGAAAATGTCGTTTTGAGATTTTCTGCCCGGTTTCTAGAATGTGTTTTTTTGGAAAATATGAAATGCAGAGAACCTTTATAGCACACCTCTCGGTGGGGTGGCAAGCCGATCCCTCAAATCGGTTTTCCTTACCCGGGCCAATGAAAAAGCATGCGGAAAGGCAATATCTTGTTTGCTGGTTAATCCCTCCGGGTTGACCGAGGCTTGGGCCTTTCAATTGGACGCGCATCCGTGAGGATTTACCGATTATCCGCGCCTTGGAGCGCCGGCTTGTATCCGTGCTCGACCTCGTCACCCGCATTTGGCCGAAGTTGAAAAGCCAACCGGCAGGGGACAAGCCGCGAATGCTGCGCGGGCTGATTTTTGGTTTTGTTGATGCCGTGGCTTGATCCGGACTCGGCTCATTGGCAGGTGAACCCCGCGCGTTTGTCTCTCCCCACGCGGCAAAGACCATTTTTATAAAGTTTTCATTGACCTTCTACCTACCAGAAGGTAAGTTAGAGGCACCTACCTTCTGGTAGGTAAGAATTTTTTTGGGGGATTTTATGAATTCCGCTCTTTATTGGCTCGTGCTGACCGCACTGGCAACCGCACTCATGTGGGTTCCTTACATTCTCAACTCCTTCGCCGTTCGGGGCATCATGGACACCATGGCCAATCCCAGCGCCGAGAGCGCGCCTCTCGCATCCTGGGCAAACCGCGCCAAGGCCGCTCATTACAATGCGATCGAGAACCTGGCCGTCATCGCGGCCCTGGTGCTTGCCGCCCATGCCGGCGGAGTGGCGGCGGGTCCGCTCGCCACCGCGGCCATGGTGTATTTCTTTGCCCGGGTCGCTCATTACATCGTCTACCTTTTGGGTATTCCCGTGGCAAGAACCCTTTGTTTTCTGGTGGGTTTTGGTTGCCAAATCGCGATTGCTCTCCAGGTCCTCAACCATTTGGGTTAGCGGAAAAAGTTTGGAGGGCCTGCCTTGGGCCGCCGAAAGCGGGGAAGGCATTCGACCTTCCCCATTTTCGGCAAGTGAGAGCTGTCGAGTTTCGCCGCAAAAAACCGTGATGGTTTCATCTTCGCTGTCATATGGCGCGGACGTTGGATTGAATTCGAAAAGGATAGGAGCTTGCATGTCTTTGAATATGGATTTTTCCAAATTCGTGGGGCACCGTGTCGATGATCTCGCCTGGACGCCCTCGCCCAATGGCGAGGTGGATCGCAAGAAGCTTGAAAGGAAGGGCGGTGAATCCGGCTGGGCTACCAGTTTGGTCAAGTTTCCTCCCGGAAGCCGCTTCCCCATGCATAGGCATCCGGAGGGCGAGGAATTCTTGATTTTGGATGGCGTCTTTTCGGATGAGGATGGTCATCACCCCAAGGGTTCTTACGTGCGCAATCCGCCCGGTTCGAGTCACGCTCCCTACAGCGAGGGCGGCTGTACGCTTTTTGTCAAGCTGTGCCAGATGGACCCGAATGAAAAGGACAAGTTGGCGGTGGACCTGCTGCCGCTTTGGAAAAAACCGGAAACCTTGCTGTACCAAGACGGGCGAGGGGAAGTGGTGCGGCTGCTTCATCTCGACGCGGGCGCCGGGCTTCAGTTAAGCGGCCATGAAATTTTGGTCTTGGAGGGTGAAATGGTTGTCGGCAACAAAACCTTTCCCGCCCTTTCATGGCTTAGGTTCCCCAATGGCCAACTCAGGACATCGCATACCACCGCGCCTAGCACTTTATGGATCAAATCCATGGGGAGTCAAGTACAATAGCCATGCCCGCCATGGGTAAAGAAAGTCAGGCGCATGGCGGCAGCGTCGAGGGAGAGCGCATTCGAATGGGGAGAGCGGAACAAATTCTGAATTTAGCCCAGGAGCTCATTCAGACCGGCGGCTACAATGCCTTCAGTTACCAGGATCTTTCCGGTCGGCTGGGCATTCGCAAGGCCAGCATTCACTACCACTTTCCTCGCAAGGAGGATCTGGGGGCGCAGGTGGTGCGCCGTTACACGACCATGATGAGTGATCTTTTTTCCGCCTTGGATGCGGATCGCAACAAGAGTTCCTGGCAAAAACTGGACGCCTACCTTCAACCATTTATCGAGGTTTGTGACAGCCAGGTGAAGGTTTGCCTATGTGGCGTGCTGGGAGGCGAGCTCGTAAGCCTGCCTCCAACCATCCAGGAGGGGGTGGCCAAATTTTTCAGCGTCCATGAAGAATGGTTGGCTCGACTGTTTGAGTTTGGTCGGACTCATTGCGACTTTCAATTTTCCGCGCGGCCCGTGTTTCTGGCAAAAACCTGGCTGGCCGGCCTGCAGGGGGCATTGTTAATTGCCCGCGCCCACAACGACCCCGGGCATTTTTATCGAGTCGTGGAGGTGCTGAAAAATCATCTGGCCCCGGCATCCGATCGCAACGCCGCCCAATAAATCCTGCTGTACCGGACATTCAGGTCGGGCGGGCGCCGGTTCCGGCGGCGTCTTAGGTTCGGTCGGGCCTCCACGCCTGAAATATTTGGTTGTATGGCGTGTTTGTAACGCCAAGGCGAAGAGAGGAGGCATGAGACCAGATTCAAGCTGAAGAAGGCTTCTTACTTGAATCTGGCGCCAGAATTCTCACCACTCGGGATGTGAAAAACCCATGTGCTGCATGACGAGGCCTCCCTGACCGGGCGTCCCTCACCGGGCGTCCCTGACCGGGCTCCCTCACCGGGGCCATCCCGCTCGTGATGCTATTTAAATTTCAAGGTCTTTTCAAAGCCCTTGAGCTCGTGTCTCGCCATGGCCAGGTTGGAAGTCGAGCGGTCCAACACCAGGTAGATAAAGAGCGCGTCATTCGCATCCAACGGCCGGATCAGATGATATTGATCGTTGAGTGTGATCAGCATATCTTCAATTTTACCGGGCAACCCGAGCGCCTTCATGGTTTTCCTTTTGGCGCGGATGACCTCGGTATTTCCAGCGGAGGCTACTTCCAGGTTGACCGGCCCACCGCCATCGTGTCCCAGCATCATGCCGCTGTCGGAATCTACGATGCAGGAACCCATATACCCATCGATGACAGTGAGTGCTTCGAGCGAAATTTTTGCCATGATTCTCTCCGAAATTTTTATAGAGGATTAAGGATGGTGCCTACCGTACAAATCAGAAAACGTAATTGAAGGAAATGACCATCCCGTCAAAGTGTGCGAATTGTACCACGTGAACACGGGCGCTTTGGGGGCTTTTGAGCTTGAGCCCTGCCTTTTTCATGGTGCCTCGTCCGAATGCATTTTAGAACTTTTCTGCTGGATTGAGGTCGCGGAAAATTTGACGACGCGGGCAATGTGGGCGGCAAGAGCTTGCCGGCAGAAAATGAACCTGACGCCGGTTTGCCGCCACCATTGCCCGCGAGGTCATGGGTCTCGATACACGCCTGAAAAGGCGGTCGGAAGGAATTAGAAAC
>JBGTRP010000402.1:0-6950 GCA_041940685.1 Acanthopleuribacteraceae bacterium | reverse complement strand
CGGGATCGCCGGAGACTCGTTAGTTTGAGTTAAGTCACCTTAACCGGCTCCTTCGTCTTGTTGCAAAAGCGTTCTTCGAATTCGGCAGGCGGAATGTGGCCGAGAGTACTCATTAAACGACGATGATTGAACCAATCCGGCAATCCCGGGGCGATTCAAGATCACATATGCAGCGTTGTGTCCAAATGTGACACAACACCAGCCGGAACTCTGCTGCGCCACATCGCGTCTCGAAAAGGAGTCGCACTTCACGTAATCGACTCGAAGATGGACGACAAGGTCAATCAGGAAGCGGCAGGCACGAAGGTAATCAAGCTGCTGGAGGATAGCTTTTTTGGCATTGGCTATCGGGCCTTCTGTCTTTCAAATTTGGTGTGATAGGCATCCGCCTACCTGAGAGACCATAAGGCCGCCGGGTGACTTCCTACCTGGAGCGTCTTCTTTCCTCCAGAGCCATTGGTGCAGAGTGGATTGCGAGATTTAAGCTTACCTGCATTTTCTCCACACATATCGCAAGACGACCGTTTATGGCCAAGGGGGGTAAGGCATTCATGAAAGCTATTCCGCCGGGATACTCGAGAAAGCCAAAAAGGGGGTCTTGGGAGGTATTCAAATTTGATCAAAACTGGCCAAAAGCACACCAAAAGTCACCAGTGTTCAAAAATGAGAATCCACATGAACCCGTTGGTGCAAGGGAGTTGCTACAGGTTCTCACATCATCAAGGCGTTGTGAATTTACTTTGCGGGAGAATCTTTAGAAAGCCAGTTATTTCACGCTGGACGAAGAAGTTGGCAAGGGATATCTGGATCTCTTGAGGTTTTACCTCAATCACACGCCGTTTCTGAGGGGCCAACGAGTGGAACGACAGGGAAAATCCCCCAAGGAAATTTTAAGGGGCGAAGACCCTTTTCACTGGTTGGAAATGTGGGTTACCAACGGTTCAAACAAGCCGCCTAGGACGCCCAGGAAACGCCACCAAGGAGCCGATAACTTACAGTAGCAGCGGTATAATCATTGGTCATGAACAAATTAAAATTCAATGGGCTGCGCAAGAGCTTGTATTTTTATAAAACGCAATATTTTAAATAACTTGGAACTATGATATGATTTTATTCTACACCATCGTTTCTTACAATTTAAGGGGGATATCATGGGAAAGGTTCACAAGGGTTCCTCCCGTCGTGATTTTCTTAAAAAAATGAGCATTGTCGGCGGCGCAACCGCGGCCCACCAGGCGGTGGCGGCATTCGGTCTCTCGGGAAAAACCACGAAATGGAATGGACCGCCCCAAGTTCCCCCTGGTTCGGGTAAAGGAAAAAGCGTCCTGGTTCTTGGCGCTGGCATTGGCGGCTTGACTTCAGCTTTCCGGCTGGCCCGCGGTCAATATCAGGTCACCATCCTCGAGGCTGCCAATCGCGCCGGCGGTCGAAGTTACACGGCGCGCCGCGGCGATGTGGTGGTAGAGGATCGGAATGGATCCAGAGAGTTGCAAAAATGCAAATTCGATAAAGGTCTCTACGTCAACCTTGGGCCAGGAAGAATCCCCTACCATCACGTCCGAATGCTTCAGTTATGCAAAGAATTGGGAGTTGATCTAGAGGTTTACGTGCATACATCCGCGGCGAATCTATATCGAACGCTTGGAACCTTTAATCAGGCTGTCATCCGGCGTAGGCTCGCATATGACGCGCAAGGCCATCTGGCGCAACTGATGGCGCGGGCAATGATCGACAGGGGGCTCGATTTAGGCTTGCCCGACACGGCCACCCAAAAATTCCTCCGTTTCCTGCAGAAGTTCGGCAGCCTTAATCAGGATTATCGCTACGAGGGCAGTACGCGAACCGGTTGCCGGCAGCCGCCCAGCGTGGCACAGGGCTGCGTGGCACCGGAGCCGATTCCTTTCCTAGACATGCTGAACTCGGAGTTTTGGGATCCCTGTTTGCTGGGGAATCCCGACCCAGGTTGCAATCAAACTAGCCGGACCTATGGTTTTTACCAAGACGATGAGTATCTGTGGCAAACCACCAGTTTTCAGCCTATCGACGGGATGGATCAGATTGTTAAAGGCCTCAAACGCCAAAAGATCAATGGTTACCAGAAGCTTGGCGATCTCATTACCTACGAGGCCGTGGTCAAAGAAATCCGCTTTCGTAACGACAAGGTTTACGTGGTTTACCAGCACAAGGGCGAAAAGGTGGAACACACCGCCGATTATTGCGTCAGTAATATTCCCTTGGTCGTGTTGAGAAACATCCAAACGCCGGATTTTTCCAAAGATTTCAAGAAAGCGGTCGACCGGCCGGGCGTCAACAACGCCTGCAAGGTGGGCTGGCAGGCCAACAACCGTTTTTGGGAGAAATCCGACCAAATTTACGGCGGTATTAGCTGGGTCGCCCATCCCATCACCCAAATGTGGTATCCCTCCAATGATTATTTTAGCGCCAAGGGAATCTTGACGGGGGCATACAATTACGGTGAGACGGCCAGGGCATTCGGCATGAAAAGCCCGGAGGCCCGTTTGCAAGAAGCGCGCGAAGGTGCGCGTTTGCTACATCCTCAGGCCTTTAGCGATGATAATAAAGACGAGGTTCCTCTCGACCTGGGCATCAGCATCGCCTGGCAGAACGTTCCCTTCATCCAAGCTTGTTCCATGAATTGGCAAGGCGCTCGGGACACGCCATTCTACCGGCGTCTCCTCAGACCGGACGGCGACGGCCGCTTTTATATCGTGGGGGATCAGGTTTCTTCTCTTCCCGGCTGGCAAGAAGGCGCGGTTATGTCCGCGGAACATGTAATTCGCCAAATCATGGATAAACCCGATACTCGGGAGAAGCTACAAGAAGATATTAAAATTGCCCCCAATTCTGCAGACTTGATCGGCTAATAACCAGGAACCCGCTTTCGGGCGAGGGTCAGGCTTCCTTACTTTGACGCTATTTCTAGCGGAATCATCTATATCGACGCATGGAAACGTCCACGAATGTAGTGGTTTGCAAACATCGGGCAATGGGCTCCCAAGCATCGTGGCTGCTGGGCTCAGATTATATGCGAATGAGAGGAGTCAAAAACCATAGATTCCGCCACACCCCCGGAAGTTTCCAATGACAGGGGTGAAACTTTTCAGGATACAGTAACTCAGGGAGATATAGGCTCAACGGCCGCTTTGGGCGGGTGGTGCATCTCCTGGAGTGACAGCTGGCTTTGGGAAGAGAGTGGAGCCAGGACCCTCAAAAATGAGGGAGCGCTTTTTGCCGTAGGGCCGGCTGTCAAATATGACAATACTTAACCTCAATTTTATCAGATATATAAAAGATAACAAAAGGCTCGGCCGGGAATGGTGAGCTCGCGGGCGTCCGATTCTGGCATCCCGCTTGCTTTAAAAAAAACCGGAAACGAAAAAATGAGACGGTAGGTCACCAGGCCAGGAACCATGAAGACCAAGAGGTTTCTAATCCTGAGTTTGCCGAAGGTTTTTGACCTCAGAGCTCTGGCTTCTGTCATCCGCGGGATGCCGGCAGGACCGTGCCGCTCCAACTCGAAAAGCGGAGAGTTCTTCCAGCCTTGCGAGCACGAAACCGGTTGATTGATTCTTTTCCGGTTCCGGATTGCTGTGCCATTTCTTCAATAAAGGGTCAAATTCCCTGACCGGGGCTGAATTTACCGAAAGCTCATATGCCGGGCCGAGGGCCCGTCCACCCTTGGGTTGCGCTCAGCGGCGTACAGTGGCGCGGAAACAAGGCCAGGAACAGCTATGCCAACGATCTCATCAGTTGGATTGCCCCATTCCCGGCTGGGTTTGGTATGAGCGGTGATGACTGGCGCTGGTGAGAAGAATCTTAAATCTCGTAAAGGAGGAGAAAAATGACTGCAACCATACCGATTACTTTCACCAATTCCACACAGGGAAAATTCAACGATGACAACATTTATATCTACTTCAACGGACCGCTGGAGGGTACGGTCAACAGCACCTCGGAGGCCATCGTGCCGAATGCCTTGTACACTTTGGCGGATCTGGCCGAAGGGGTTAGGGTGAGCCAGATAACCGGCCGTATTCATGTTTCCTTGGGAGAACCATTCCAAACTAACAGCCAAAACAGGGTTGAGGTTGCCGATTTCCTGTTTAAGGGGACGAACCCCGATACCAACAGCATCAGCATCCCTTGGGGATTTGTGGAACTCACCTATTCACCGGATATTGTCAGCGTGCTGAACCTGACCAATGTGGATTTTTTCCCCTTCCCCATCTCCATTAAAACCACGGATGCGGGCGGTGAGGTTGTGAATCTGGACTACCAGGCCACGGGCACGGAAGTGAAGGAAAACCTAACGGCCCTGGTTCTCGCCACAACCCAGGATCCGGAGTTGATCGACAACACGTTTCGGAGCGAGAATGGCGTCTTCCTGCGGATATTGAGCCCGGTACATAGCCCGGATGCCTACCCGAACCTGCAGCCCTACGTCACCGCGGTTCATCAGAAATACAACAAAAACGTTTTCGCCACCTTGGAAGGCCAGTATTCACGTTTCGGACCGGCGGACAACCAATGCCGATCCGAGCCGAATGGAGGAGGCGTTCGCTGCCCCAGAACAAACCCCAGTGAGCCCTATTCGGGTTCGGGCGATCCGAGCGAGGGTATGAACCACTGCCGCTACAACACCCAGACCTATAAATTCACTGCTCGCTTCAAATGCTCGGCTTCCACGCGCAACAACACCCTGGTTTTGGAAGGCGGTGGGGCCTGTATCGGTGATTCGGACTACGTGATAGAAATTCCTGGTGACGAGGTGCTTCATGGCATTTATACCGGTATACCGCCCTTCACCGTCAACGGTCAGAGCCCGCCCGATCCCAGCGGAAACTCAAACTCCAATAAACCCTTTGATACCAATGATGTCTATAACGCGGCGGTCCGCGACCTCATGGCCGGGTTCTCGTTTGGGTTTGTGGACAATATGGCCGGTCTGGGCAGCAATAGCAAGAAATGGTACAACCCACCGGGAATCGAGGGAGCCATGTTGGCGGAGAGCGCCTTCGCCGACGTCAACTATAGCGATCCCGAGAACAATGTCTACTTCTTTAATGCCTATCAGTGGAGGTTGTTCTTGGATTCCGACGCCTACGCCTATCCCTACTCGGACAGCTGGCAGGTAGTACAGGCTGAGGTGAGTAGGGGTTCATCCGTTGATGTATCCATCGGAGCTGTTTGAGTTGGCCCGGAGCGTAGGGGCCTTCCGCGCGGAAGGCCCGCAACCGGCGTCCAAAACCAAAGATTCCGCCATACCCTCGGAAGTTTCCATTTTGAGGGATTTGGATTCATGGAAGCTGCTGCTTCTCGATGCTACCGGATTTCAAAGTCCCCGCCAGCCGTCCAGTTGACCCCCTCGGGTTGCGACTAGCCCCACCGCCGCGCGGTGGGCGAAGGGGAGGCGGCTAAAGTTTGCACTAAACTCTGGGCACTACCAAAGCCACTATTGAACCTTCGAGTGTTATCTTATATTGAAACCTGCCGTTTTTTAGCCCATCTCTGTTAACTTGATAATCCCTTTACATCCAGTCCCATGCGCTTTGCCCGGCGTATCCATTTTTGGCGGGCCAACTCACGCATGTCGCGAACCGCGTCGGACTCATCCACAATTTCCAATCCAATCAGGGTTTCGATCAGGTCTTCCATGGTCAACAGTCCTTCGACGCCGCCGTACTCGTCCACAACGATGGCGAGGTGATTCTGCGCATCGGTCATCCGCTCGAAGAGTTCAAGGAGCCGCATATTGTTCAGCACCACCGTAACCGGCCGCTTGAGACTGGAATCCGATAGCTTGGTCTGATCTTGCCTCTCCGCGGCAAACAACAACAAATCGCTCTTGAGCACAAACCCCACGACATCGTCGGGCTTGCCAGCGTATACGGGGATGCGCGAAAAACGAAGCTCAGGGTAGGCTTCACGCACCTGTGCAATGGTCAAGGATTCCTCTAAGGAGAAGACTACGGTTCGCGGCGTCATAATGTCCTCGGCACGGATTTTTCGAAGGTGAAACAAATTCTTCAGGATCCGCGTCTCACTTTCGCTCAACACGCCCTTCTCACCCCCCTGACCCGCCAGAGCGAGGATCTCATCACGTCCTACAACCATGACGGTTTTATCGGACTTGAATAAGCGGGTCAGTCCTTCCGACATTTTGACCAAAGGCCACATCGACAAAGTTAGAGGTCCCAATATGTGAACCACAATGGGGGTCAACCTGCGCCAATATAGAGCACCCAGTGTCTTAGGTATGATTTCGGAAACCAACAAGACTAGAAAAGTCAGGAGTGCCGAAATAATGCCGACATAGGCCTTCCCGAAAACGGCAGTCGCTTGGGCGCCGGCGCCCACCGCACCTACCGTATGGGCAATGGTGTTGAGGCTGAGGATTGCGGCCAGTGGGCGGTCGACTTCGTTTTTAAGCCGGCGCAGGCGTATTCCCAGCCTCGGCTTTTCGGATTCTACCTGCGCCACGTAGGATGGCGAGATACTCAGCAGCACTGCCTCAAGAACGGAACACAGAAAAGAAAAGCCCAGCGCGAGCAGGACATAAACGATCAACAACACCATAAGCTGGATTAACCTCGGTTCCCTTTAAAACAAACGGCTTTTGCAGCACTCTCGTTTTAATCTTACACAAAAATCCGCGTTATGGCAGGGCCACGCCGCCAGGTATCCAAGGTGAGTTTGCTCTCCCCGCCGGTAGGTAGTCCCAGTGTGGATTCCCCGCGCCGCGACTAGCCCCACCGCCACGCGGTGCCCTATTTGTCAGGATGGGGTAGGACAAAAGTTGAATGGAAATTAAAGTAGAATTCAACCTGGTCCGACCAACATCTTGGAGGATGGTATGGGATCGTCGAAACCCATTCGTGGGCTATTAAAAGGGGCCGATCCGGATCGGCAAATCGCGGATAAGCCTCAGC
>JBGTRP010000401.1:0-6961 GCA_041940685.1 Acanthopleuribacteraceae bacterium | reverse complement strand
GCCTTTCGATAGGTTTTACGTGCAAAATCATAGCTATAGCTCACCACAATGGGATATTCCCGTCTGGCGGTTTTCACGACTGTCTCCTCCTGAACGAGCTTGCCGCCCAATTTCACCTGAATTCGCGAGAGGCTGGTGCCGACTTTCTGGTACACGCCGTTTTCATCGATCTGCAAAAAGGTCAAAAACCAGTCGCCCTCCAACCGTTGCAGCGGGCCCATCCGGTCGTCCAGTTCCTGGAGACTCCAAAGGCCCGCTGTGAAGGTAAGGAAACCCAAAATCGTATTCATCACACACTCCTTGAAACGTAACTTCTTCCCAATGCTACGGCTGCCGGGACGGCCCCGCCTCGGGTTTAGGGACGAACGGCGGGCGGGATGGGACCGGCGGCAGCTCGGCAGGGAGAAAGCGCACTCGGGCATGGTGGGGAAATTGGGGTTTGTATTCCGCAAAAGTTGTGCTAGCCTGGCTTTCGAGTACTTTTTGCTGGTCAAGCAAGCCTCCTTACCTCAAGGAGGCAACAATGATGACCCGTGTTTACAGCGCCTGCCCGTCCGGGGTTCAGGCCGTTCCCGTCACGGTCGAAGTAGATGTCCGCTCCGACCGTCTCAAGGTCAGCATCGTGGGTTTGCCCGATGCGGCCACCAAGGAATCGAAGGACCGTTTGGTCCCCGCCATCACCAACAGCGGCCACGCGCTTTTGGCCGATGAAATTATCATCAACCTCAGCCCTGCCGATCTGCGCAAGGAAGGCACGGCCTACGACCTGCCCATGGCGGTCGGCATTCTGGCCGCGAAGGGGATTCTGCCGCGGGATGGGCTGGAAACCACCATGCTGTTGGGCGAGCTCGCCCTCGACGGCAGCCTGCGGCCCGTGCGTTCCGTGCTGGCCGCCGCGGAATGCGCCCGCGCCGAGGGATTCACGCGCCTGATCCTGCCGCGCGGCAATGGGCCGGAGGCCGCTCTCGTGGAAGAGCTAAGCATTTATGAGGTGGAAAGTCTGGCCCAACTGACCCGATGCCTTAAGGGCAAAGCGGCCTTGATCCCCTTCTCCCGCAATGGAGACGCCTTGCGCGCGCCACCAAATCCTGACGCGCCCGATTTCCGCGAGGTCAAGGGACAGGCCATGGCCAAGCGGGTGCTGGAAATCGCCGCGGCCGGCCGCCACAACCTGCTCATGTACGGCCCGCCCGGCTCGGGCAAGTCCATGCTGGGAAAACGGCTCCCCGGCATTCTCCCACCCATGACGCGCGAGGAAATCATCGAGGTCACCCGCATCTACAGTTGCGCGGGCGCGTTGGAGCCCGGCGGCGCGGCGGTCAGGCAACGCCCTTTTCGCGCGCCCCATCACACGGCCTCGCCCATCGCCATGATTGGCGGCGGCATGCATCCCAAACCAGGCGAGGTCACGCTCAGCCACCGCGGCGTGCTGTTCCTTGACGAGTTCCCGGAGTTCCCACGCACCGTGCTGGAGGTGTTGCGCCAACCCCTGGAAGACCTGCAAGTCACCATCAGCCGCGCCAACCAGCGGCTCACATTTCCCGCCGACTTTTTGATGGCGGCGGCCATGAACCCCTGTCCTTGTGGCTGGCGCGGCGACCACGGCCGCCGTTGCCAATGCACCCAAACCCGCATCCAGCAGTACCGGAGCCGCATCTCAGGACCGCTGCTGGACCGCATCGACCTGCACATCGAGGTGCCCATCATCTCGCTTACCGCCATCCGCAAGCTGCCGCCCGCGGAGGACAGCGCAACCATCCGGAGGCGTGTCATCCGCGCCCGCGCCCGGCAAACCCACAGGTTGGAAAGCGCTTTGCTCGCCAATGGCAATATGCCGCCCCGCGCGGTGCAGGCCCATTGCAAACTCTCCGATGACCTGGCCCTGATGCTGGAGCGGAAAATCGAGGCGCTGGGCTGTTCCACCCGCGTATATGACAAGGTATTGCGCATCGCGCGCACTATCGCGGATCTGGCCGGGCGGGAGACCATTGGCGGCGACGATCTGCTGGAAGCGCTCGGCTACCGCCAACTGGACCGCCTGGTCACGACCTTCAACCTGCAGGAACCCGAGGAGGTGCGCCCATGAGAGCGATCCAGGCGCTCTACGAGGATGGCCGCGTGTTTTTTCCCTTCCACGATCCGCAATACGAGGGGCCCGTGGCCGTGTTGGTCATTTTCCCCGACGAACCCGGGGAGGAGACATCCGATGAGGAAGACCCTCCACCGGAGCCGCCCCCGCGACGCGAACTCGGCGCACTCAAAAGCGTGCCCAAAATCCCCTGGCCAGGCGATTGCCTGCGCCGCAAAAACCCAATCTGACCGCGAGAGACAGGCTTCAAACCACGGGCGGGAATCGCGGCGGAAGCACCCCCGACGCGGTTCCCAAATCCCAAACAGACGCCTTCATCTGGTTGTTGAAGAAACGCACCCAGGATGGGTGCGGTACAGTAACTCACTCATCCTGAGTGCGTTTTTTGCGTTGGTTACCGAGGAAAACGACAAGCTGGCAAACGCCCTCCCGCTTTCAAAGAACACGAGACCCAGGAGTTCCATGGGTGCGGGATGGAAACATCGGCCGCATTTGATTGTGTGAAAAAACAAATGAAACCCGAGTAAAATAGATCCGGATTATTTTAAAAACAGCAGGGCAAAATGTTGATTCCTCGAACTGAATGAGAAATCGCGAACACGGAGCCCACATTTATTCCTTCTCCAAAGGGACTCATGATGACCTTCGACACCTTCCTCAGCCACAATGGAAAAGACAAAGCCATCGTCGGGGAACTCGCCGATGCGCTCATTGCCCGTGGCTTGCGGCCCTGGCTGGATGAACTAGAGCTCGTGCCGGGCCGACCCTGGCTGGACGCCATCGGGGAGGTCATTCTAAAGGTAAAAACCGCATGCGTGTTGTTCGGCCCGAGCGGTATCGGCCCTTGGGAAGCGCCGGAAATGCGCGCCTTTTTGAGCCAATTCATCACCCGCGGATTACCCGTCATCCCCGTGTTGCTGCCGAGAGCGCCCAAACAGCCGGAGTTACCCCTTTTTTTGCAAGCCTTCACCTGGGTGGATCTGCGGGGCGGTTTGAATGAGGAAGGTTTGGACCGGCTGGTTTGGGGCATCACCGGTCAAAAGCCCGGGCCCTCGGGTAGGCCAGGGGGAGCGACCCCGCGCGCGCCGGACATCGATTTGCCTACCTCCGGGGAATTCTGTTTCGGGCGCGAGGATGAACTGGAGCTGTTGACCCGGCTATGGCGGGATGGCGGCAAGAACATCGTCTCCATCGTGGCGCGCGGGGGCGAAGGCAAAACCACGCTGGTCACCCATTGGCTGGACAGCATGGCGAACGATGATTTCCGGGGCGCGGAACTGGTGTTTGCACGCAGCTTCTACAGCCAGGGCACCAGCGACCGGGCGGCCAGCGCGGACAAGGTCATCGACGAGGCCCTGCGTTTCTTTGGCGAGGAAGACCCCGAGCAACTCTCACCCCAGGACCGCGGCCGGGTTCTGGCCAAGCGGGTGGGCGCGGGCCGCAACATCCTGGTGCTGGACGGCATGGAGCCGCTGCAATACCCGCCCGGCGAGATGCAGGGCGAGATCAAGGACCCGGCCCTGGAAACGCTGCTGAAATCGCTGCGCTTCTTCAACCGCGGCCTGTGCATCGTCACCACCCGCGAGGAGATCCGGCCATTACAGGGTTCGGCCAATCACGAGGAGATCGTGCTGAAACGGCTGGATACGGAGGCGGCGCGCCAATTGTTGGCAAAGCTGGGCGTCCACGGCGATCCGGCAGAAATCGAAAAAGCCATCGAGGAAAACCAGGGCCACGCCCTGGCCATCACGCTCTTGGGCACCTACCTCAGCGGCCGATACGACGGCGATATCGCCCATATCCAGCGGATCAGCTACCCGCCCGGTTATGAGGACAAAAACCTGCCGGCTCAACCCTCCACCGAGCTGTTGAAGGGCCGCGAGCGCGAGGCCAAGCACGCGCGCAAGATGATCGCATCTTACGAGAAATGGTTTCAGGAGGAACCGGATCCAGTCAACAGCGCGGCGCTGGTGGTGTTGCGCTTCATGGGCCTGTTCAACCGCCCACCGGAGCCGGGATGCATTCAGGCTTTGCGCAAATCACCGATTGAAGGCCTTTCCGAGGCGTTATTCACGGGTGAGGACTCCAAAGAAATATGGAGAAAAGCCGTCTCCAGGCTTGTCCAAGCAAGGCTTTTAGAACGAAGCGGTAGTGGTTGGAATAACATCGATTGTCACCCCCTCATCCGGGAATATTTTGCGGATCAATTGGAGAAACCTTTACCTTTTTGGAAAAAGATTATTATGTGGATCCGGCGCAAACCACTTCCTAATAGAGTCGCCCGCGAGGCCCATCGCCGTATTTACGAGTTTTTGAAAAGCGCCGCCCCAGACTTACCAGATAACCTGCACGACATGATGCCGCTCTGCCACGCCGTAGCTCATGGCGGTAAGGGGGGCCTGTGGCAAGAAAGCCATGACGAGGTTTATCTTCGCCGAATTCGCAGAGGTCGTGAGGATTTCTGTATAAAAAAACTTGGCGCTTATGGCGCAGGCCTTGCCGTCCTGTCTTGTTTCTTCAAACGCTGCTGGGACCAACCAATACCACATCTATATCGCCGCGATCAGGCAATCCTGCTCGGTTCCGCAGGTTATCACTTGCGTGCCCTAGGCCATCTCAGGGAATGCGCCGCACCCATGCAAACCTCTCTGGAACTGATCATTGAAGATTCGGAGTGGGAACAAGCGGCCGTCAATGCATCGAACCTCAGCGAGTTATCATTGACCCTTGGTGACGTGATGTACGCCTTACGTTTTGGGGAACAAAGCGTGGAGTTGGCTGACCGGAGTTGTAAACCCTTTCAGCGTTTAGCCCGCCGTGCGACACTAGCCGATGCTCACCTGGCCGCGGGAAGGAGCCGGTTGGCAGCGGCAGCATTGGAGGAGGCGGAAGCCTTACAAAAGGAGAGGCAACCGGAAAGTCCCTTGCTTTATTCTCTCGCGGGATTTCGATTTTGTAGGCTGCTGGTGGACTGCTTGGAGGAAGCCAATCGCGAGGGGAAAGAATCGGATCAAGCAGGGGACCAACCTACTGTCGAGCCGGGTCTTCCAATTCAATCTCAATGGAAAACACTTCAACAGGTAAAAAACCGCGCTGAAACAACCTTAAAATGGATGACGCAACAACAATTGCTTCTCGATATGGGTCTCGACCACCTGACGCTTGGCCGGATTTGGTTGCTGGTATTGAATCCGGAATACGAATTCCGGCCGTCAGTTGAGGAAACAGGCCAGAGGAAAGAAAATCTTAAATCGAGTATACAAAAGGCGCGTTTCCATCTGGGAAATAGTGTCTCCCTGCTTCGCCGGGCCGGCACCCAACATCATCTACCTCGTGGCCTCCTGCAACGGGCTGCTCTTTGGCGCGTGTTGTTCCAAATCCAAAAGGACGATTCCCTGCTTGATCAGGCCCGGCGTGATTTGGAAGAAACCGAGGAGATCGCGAGTCGAGGGCCGATGTTGATCTTTCAAATCGAGGCGGCATTGGAGCGAACGCGCCTGGCGCTGGCCCTCGACGATCCCGAGTTGGCGCGTGAAAAGTTGAACCAGGCGCTTGCGCTCATCAAGAAAACCGAAAAACCCTACGTGCCGCATGTGCCCGACTGGAAGAAATGGCAACCTCCGGACTACGTGGGCCGGATTCAAGCCGGTGAAATCGTGGGCTACCACCGTCGCAATGGCGAGATCTCCAGGCTGGAGAAACGCATTCAGGCCCTTTCAGACGGCAAGAAACAAAAGTAGCGCGGCCCGCTTGTGCGCAAGCCCCCTTCGGTGAGGGGAGCCATGGAGGCTCAACTTTTTTTCTCCGAGTCCTGAAAGAGGATCGTGGCCAGGTCGCGCCGAATGGGATCGCGGCGAATCACGTACCAGCGGCCTCGCTCATTGCGGCCAGTCTCCACGAATTGGGTGAATCGCTTCAGTTCGGGCAGCCGGGGCTGGTCGTAGATGCGGTTTTTGTCATAGGGAAAGAGCGCCTCGAAAATGAGCGTGCCGATCTGCGAAGCGGGCCCATTTTCAAGCAGGTGCTGGCAGAGCCGCTCCCATTCATCCCTTTTGCCATCATCCCGCAGGTCCACGTACAGCTTGTGCATGAGGTAACTCGGAATGGATTCATCCACCCCGCCTTGCCGAAGCAACGCGATGAATTTATCGGTGGCCCCGCGATAAATTTCCGAGGTGATCAGGGCCGTTTCCATGCCCACGCCCCGTTGCCTGGAATTGGCCCTCGCCGCGTATTGCGGCGTGCATACCATCAATACAAAGTCCGCCGAGGTCACCGCGAGCTCCACAAAATGGTGGATATCTCCACCCGGCTTCAGATCGTTTTGATCGAGGATGACCTCGAGTCCCCGCCGGGAAAGGTCATGGGCGCGGTTTCGGACCCAGAGCTTGTGCGCATCGCTGTCATGGGAATAACTAAAAAAGATTCGTGTCATGGAAACACTCCAACTCGGGGGCCCTTTCTCTAGCTTCCCATTATATTTCAAGAAACGCCGGCCGGTTGGCAGGGCCAGGGGAAGAACAGAGAAACACGGCCCCGCCGAAGAAAGCCCGTCCCTCCTATCGCGATCCTTCGAAGAACTTTGGCAGTTCGCGCCATGGCCATCCAGTTTCATTCCTAGGAGAATTCGGGTGAAGCCGTTACAATCTCCCGATACGCGCGCCACGGGGTGTTGGGCATGTCGAAAATACCCATGGTCTACATGGTTCACTCGGGCAACCTCTTCGGGACGGAGCAGATGGCGCTCGCCACGCTGGAGGGCTTTCGCGCGGAGTACCATCCCATCATCGCCTGCCCGCCGGGACCGCTGGTGGAGGAAGCGCGCGGCCGGGGAATGGAAGTTCACATCCTCGCGAACCGTCTTTCCTGTCA
>JBGTRP010000400.1:0-6965 GCA_041940685.1 Acanthopleuribacteraceae bacterium | reverse complement strand
CGTCGATCCAGGACGGCGACGACTTCGGAGCCGAAGACGAGACGCTGCTCGCGGCCGACCACGATCGTCCGCTGCTCGTGACGCACTACCCGACGGAGGTCAAGGCGTTCTACATGGAGCCCGATCCCGAGGACGAACGCCTGGTGCTTGGGATGGACGTGCTGGCGCCGGAAGGTTATGGCGAAGTGATCGGCGGAGGCGAACGCGCCTCTTCCATCGATTTCCTGCTGGACCAAATCGAAAAGCACCAACTATCCAAGCAAGATTATCACTGGTACCTGGATGTGCGTCGCTATGGCTCTTTTCCGCATTCGGGATTCGGACTGGGCCTGGAGCGCGCCGTGGCCTGGATTTGCAAACTGCACCATCTCAGAGAAACCATTCCCTATCCGCGTATGCTCAATCGCAAAAGCCCCTAACCCGCGTGACCGCTTATCAATTTCCCAAGCAAGCCGCCCGCGATGGGTTGCTCATCCCAAAGGATCAAGTATGAAAAAGGTCGGCGTTCTCAGCCTCGGCTGCGCCAAGAACCTGGTGGACAGCGAGGTCATGCTCGGCGAGCTGCGCAAGGAGGGATATCAATTGACGCCCGACGCGCGCGAGGCGGAGGTGGTGATCGTCAACACCTGCGGTTTCATCGACAAGGCCAAGGAAGAATCGGTGGACGCCATCCTGGAAATGGCCGAGCTCAAGAAACAGGGCAAGCTGCAAAAGCTCGTGGTCTCCGGCTGCCTCTCCCAGCGCTATCACCAGGATATGGAACGGGACCTCCCCGAGGTGGACCTGTTCCTGGGCGTGAACCATGTGGGCGGCATCCAAAATTTCATGGCTGACTTGCGCAAAAAAGACGGGCCCGCGAAGGCGCCCGCCGAAACCGATTGGCGTCCGGATTTCCTCTACAACGCATCTCATGAACGGGTGCTCACCACGCCGAGCTTTTCGGCCTATGTGAAGATCTCCGAGGGTTGCGACCATGTTTGCTCCTTCTGCATCATTCCCAGCCTGCGCGGCAAGCATCGCAGCCGAACCATCGAGGACATCGTGCGGGAGGTAACCGCCCTGGCCGCACAAGGCGTTCGTGAGGTCAATCTCGTGGCCCAGGATTCCACCTATTACGGCCGCGATTTGGGCCTGAAGGGCGGACTGGCCCAATTGTTGGAGAACCTGGCCGAGGTGCCCGGTATTTATTGGATTCGCGTCCACTATATGTATCCCTACCAGGTATCCAACCGGCTACTGGAAATCATGGCCGGCCATCCCAAGATTTGCAGCTATCTGGACATGCCCCTGCAACACGCGGACAAACGCGTGCTCGCCGATATGAGGCGCGGCAGCGGACGGGCGCAGTTGGAAAAGTTTCTCGACCGCATCCGCAAGGGAGTGCCCGATGCCTGGATTCGCTCCTCGTTCATCGTGGGCTTTCCAAGCGAGGACCGGCATGCCTTCGATGAGCTTTGTGGCTTCGTGCGCGGGCAAGAATTCGATTACCTGGGCGTATTCACCTACAGCCTGGAAGAGGACACCACGGCATTCCCCTTGCATGATCCTCACTCCGAGGAGGTCAAGGAAGAACGCAAGGCCGAGTTGCTGGCCATTCAACAAGAAATCTCACGCAACAAGCTGGCCGCCCAGGTCGGCAAGACATTTGATGTATTGGTGGAAGGTCCACACCCGGAAACCGAGCTGCTGCTCAAGGGTCGCCATCAGGGACAGGCGCCGGAAGTTGACGGCGAGGTATTCATCACCGAGGGCGTCTATCGACCCGGCGACCTAATTCCGGTTACTATAGAAGAAGCGTTCGACTACGACATGGCCGGGCGCGTTTTAGGAGGTATCGCGGTATGAAAATTGTGTTATTCGGATTTTTTACCCTGGCTAGCATGAACAGCCTGGCTTTTCAATTCGTTCAGGGCTCGCTCAACGGCATCGTGGTTGACCTGGACGACAACCCCGTTCCGGAAGTAACACTCACCTTCATCAGCGAGAGCAATCCCGGCAACGAATTGGTCGTTGTCTCCAAGGAGAACGGCCGCTACCTGACTCGGCTTCCCGCCGGTCCTGTCAAGCTGATAGCCACCAAGGAAGGCTACCGGCCCCGCAACCTGGAATACGTCCAGCGCGCGGAGGACATGAAAATCAACTTCCGCATGGTCAAAGACGACCTCAGCGTGGAGAGCCTAGGGCCCCAACCCAAGATTTTCGGCATCCTCAAGGACAGTCAGGGCCAACCCGTGGAAGACATGGAGCTCACCCTGACCACCGAACTGTTTCCCGATCTCAACCGAACCGTCAAGTCCAATAAGCTCGGCGGTTGGAAGCTGGAGGGCGTCAAAAAGGTGGATTTCAAGCTCCATGTGCGCAAAGAAGGCTATCGGGATGTGATTCACAGCTTCTCCCAGGGCGAGGGCCCCGTGGAGATCAACGATCTCAAGATCCAGACTCTCGAAGAGGCCTACAAGGAATTGGGCATCGAGCCCCCCAAGATCAAGCTCACCCCCGAGGACATGGCCATCGATCTCTACAACTCGGCCGTCGAACCCTATCAGGCGAAAAACTTTGAGGAGGCCGAACGCCTGGCGAAAGAAGCCGTGGACATGGACCCCAAACAGGCCGCGGCCCTCAAAATGCTGGTTTACACCAACATCGAGCTCAACGATTGGGGCGAGGTGATGGGTTTTGCCAACAAATACCTGGAGCTAAAGCCCGATGACGCGGGCATTACCCAGATCGCTTTGGAGGCCGCCAAACAGACCGGCCAAGAAGAGGCGGCCGAGAAACTGACCGGCAAGCTTCGCGACATGGGCGTCATTTCGGCCGATTCTCTGTTCAACAACGGCATCGATGCGATCAACGCCGACGACGATGAAACGGCAAAGGGCATCCTGGCGGAAGTGGTCAAGCTCGACCCGGAGTTTGCCCGCGCTTACTATGAGTTGGGCATGATTTTCATTCGTGAAGGCGATTTCGAGGCGGCAGTAAAGAACCTGAAGCTCTTCCTCAAGCATGCGCCGGCCGACAGTCAACTCCGCGAAGAGGCGACAGACCTGATCGTCACTCTTTCGGAATGATTTCCCGCGTGGCCGCCTCGGCGGCCCGCGCTACCACCAGCCTCGAAAGCGGTTCATATCACCGGTAGCGCCGCCTTTTCCTGCTTGAATCCGGATCCTGGAATCTTGTCTGGCGGCATGCCGGCAACCGGTTTCCGGAATTCCCGGGCCGTTGGAAGGTATCCGGTAGATGATTGCAGGCTGAGCGACCCCGCCGTTTCGGGGCGCCCGTCTCGCAAAACGAGCTGGACGCCGAGGGGTTTCCCACGCCAGGGGGGAGTTTTCCGGAGGGCAGGCTCCGGCAGATTCAGACCGTGTGATCCATCACATTTTTCAAGACGTTTGGCGCCCGTCCGTTATACAATAAGAAATCCTCTCAGGGATTGATTTTCACCCAATCCCCGTCCTGATTGATGGGAGGGTTCCCGTGCGCGAGACCGGCGGTCCGCGCGCCCAAAGAAAGAGGGCGTCCCAACCCGGCCCTCATGGATTCTGCCATCGGTGGAGGCATGATGTGCCGCTGAAAATTTTCATTCGCCAGGAAAACAAAAATCAATGGGAGCGGCGTACGCCGTTAACCCCCAACGCGGTGGAAAGGCTGCGCGCGCGCGGCATTCCCATTAGCGTGGAAAGGTCGCCCCATCGCATTTACCCGGACCGCGCCTACCGCAACGCGGGCGCGACACTGGTAAACCATTGCCGTGCCGCCGAGGTGGTCTTGGGCATCAAGGAGCCCGAGGTGGAGAACGTATTGGACGCCCAGGTCCATATCGCCTTCTCCCACACCATCAAGGGGCAGTGCTACAACATGGGTTTGTTGCAGCGTTTTTTGGATGCCCGCGCAACGCTCATCGATTACGAAACCATGAAAGACAGCAGCGGCGCACGCCTGATCGCATTCGGCCGCTACGCGGGCATTGCCGGCGCGGTGGACAGCCTGCACGTGGCGGGCAAAAAGCTCGCGCTCAAGGGCCGCCCCTCGGCGTTCCGCGAGATCCGGCAAACCTGGCGCTACGATTCGCTCGCCGAATTGGAGCAATCCCTGCGGGCCCTGAAAGTCGGACCGCAAGAGCCGCGAATCCTCATCGTGGGCACCGGCAACGTGGGCCGAGGCGCGGAAGAGGTCTGTCGTTGGCTGGGGCTGCCCAAGGTGGAAGCCTCAACCCTGCTCGAAACCCAGCCGCCCGCTGGAAGCTGGTACGCGGTTTTGGGCACCTCCGATATCGTGGCTCACAAACAGGGCAACCCCTACAACGCCCAGGAATACCGCGAGTACGGAAGCGAGCGGTACAAGAGCAGCTTCGACCGCTATCTGGGCAAGTTCGATATCCTGTTACAAACACCCTATTGGGACGATACCTATCCCCGCCAGCTCTCCCGTTCGCGCCTGCTGCGCTACAGGGACCAGTTGCCCATGGTCATCGGCGACATCAGTTGCGACATCGAGGGCAGCCTGGCCTGCACCCTGGAGGAAACCACCATCGACGAGCCCGCCGCCACCTATCTACCTGAATCCCACCGCATGCGGCCCGGCATCTCCTGGGACGGCCCGACGATCATGGCCATCGACCACCTGCCCTGCGAGCTCTCCAAGGACGCATCGGAGCACTTCTCCCGCATCCTGGAAATGTACCTGCCCGAAATCGCCCACATGGACCTGGACCAACCCCTGGAGGATTGCGGCCTCACTCCCGAGCTGCGCGACGCGGTGATCGTCTACCGCGGCGAGCTCACCGCGCCCTACCGCTACCTACAGGATTGCCTGGTCGCCGCGGGGTAATGGGCTCGTTCCAAGCTTCAGATCGGAAGGAATTCCGACTCGCGTCTATATTTGGGACGAGCGCGGGACATTGGGGTGATTGGAAGCTATGAATAGTCTGGCATTTAGCCATAAAAACAATCCACTCGAACCCTAAAGATCTCCAGTTTGTTGGGCCAGAGGGCAGAACATTCGCCAATCGCGCGATGATCGAAAGTGGCTGAGGGCGCCCAGCCGTGGAAAGCTCCTTTTCCGGCGTGGCCGCCCTCGTTTTACGTAGACACGGTTTTTGGACGGATTAGCTTTCTTCCTCTTTGGAGGCTTGATAGGCCTCGATGAGCTTGCCCTGCAAATCACGCGGGACCGGATCGTAATGCGAGAATTTACGCGTGTGTACGCCGCTGCCCTGAGTCATGGAGCGCAGGCTGGAAGAGTACTTCCACAGCTCCGCGAGCGGGACCTCGGCCCGGATGATCTGGATGGCGCCGTCGGCCTCCATGCCCAACACCTTGCCGCGGCGGCCGGAGATATCGCCCATCACCGAACCCATGTACTCCTCGGGAATGCGGACCTCCACCTCGTAGATGGGCTCCAGCACGATGGGCGTCGCCTTGGTGACGGCCTCCTTCAGGGCCTGGGAGCCGGCCACCTGAAAGGCCATATCCGAGGAGTCGACATTGTGGAAGGAGCCGTCGAAAAGCCTAACGGAGAGATCCACCATACGCGATCCCACCAGGCAGCCCTCGGACATGGCGCTGGCCAAGCCTTTCTCGACCGCGGGAATGAATTTGGTGGGAATCACCCCGCCGACGATGTTGTTCACGAACTTGAATCCTCCGCCGCGATGCAGGGGCTTGACCTCGATATGCACATCCGCGTACTGACCGCGGCCACCCGTCTGCTTCTTGTACTTCCTGCGGATATCGATGGACTTGGTCACGGTTTCCCGGTAGGGGATCTTGGGCTCTACCAATTCGACTTCCACGCCGAAGCGGTGTTTCAGGCGCTGGACCACCACATCCAATTGCAGCTCGCCCTGGCCGCTGACGATGGTTTCGCGCAGCTCGGGATCAAAGTTGAAGTGGAAGGTGGGGTCTTCCTGATGCAGCGAACCCAGAGCCATGCTGACCTTGTCCTCGTCGCCCTTGTTGGGCACATGCAAGGCGGCGCGAATGGCGGTCTCGGGAAATCGGATCTGATCCAGGACGATGGGGTTGTTGGGGTCGCAAAGCGTGTCGTTGGTATGGGAGTGTTTCAACTTGATGATGGCGCCCATGTCGCCGCATTCCAGTTGCGGCGTGTCGGCGCGGTTTTTCCCGTTCAACCGGTAAAGCGTGGAAATGCGCTCGGAGGTGCGGTTATTGGCGTTGAACACATCCATCCCCACCTTGAGCGTACCGGAGTAAACCTTTACGAAGGAGAGCTCGCCCACATGCGGCTCGGAAATGGTTTTGAAGATTTGCACCGCGAGCGGCTCGTCCTTGCTGCACTTGCGCTGAACCGCCTTGCCATTGGCGTCCTTGCCATGCACATCGGGAAGATCGGAGGCGGAGGCGCCGTATTTTTCCACAATCTCCAGCAGCCGGCTCACGCCCACGTTGGTTTGACCGCTGACGCAGAGAATGGGGTAGATTTCATTGTGCTTACAGGCATGGGAGAGCGCCTTCTTGAGCTCTTCCTCGGTCACTTCCTCATCCTCGAGATACTTGTTCATCAGGTCATCGTCATGCTCGATAATGGACTCCATAAACGCCACACGATATTCGTCATAACGGTCTTTGACATCCTCGGGAATGGGCTTTTCCGTGTAGGCGCCCTTGCCGTTCACCTCGAACACCAGCATTTTGCCCCGTATCATATCGATGATGGAATCGAAGCCCTCCCCTGTTTTGTAGGGGAACTGGACCACCACGGCGTTGGCGCCGAATTTGGCCTGGATCTCTTCGACCCTCGGGGCGTAATTGATCTCTTCCTTGTCAAGCTTGTTCAATACAAAAAATTTGCTTATCAAATCAACTTTGCCGTGGTTGACAGCGCCGGCAATGTCGAGCGCGACTCCACCGAGCTGGCGCTTGACGGCACCCCGCCGACCGGGGCAACAACTTCGTCACCTGACACAAGCAAAACTCGAAACTTTACCGTGTCGTGGGGCGGCACCG
>JBGTRP010000399.1:0-6966 GCA_041940685.1 Acanthopleuribacteraceae bacterium | reverse complement strand
GTAACCCGCGACAAATGGAGGATCTTCCTCCCGAGTGCGCTCGCGAATGCGCTGGTTCAGAATTCCCTCGTTTAGATTTTGCAGAATGCCCTCGCGGTAGTCCGCCATGGTCTTGACCGGGCTGATGGGGTGTTTGTAATTGATGGCCACGATGGATTGTGTCAACTCGGGATCGGATTCGATGGAAAATAAAGTCTCCTCGTGGTCGGGGACCGGCGCGGTTTGCCGTTTGCGAGGGTTTGCCGCCGTGGGAATGTTGGAGAAATGTTTTTGAATCAAGGTTTCCACCTCCGCCGGGTCAAAATCGCCCACGGCTACCACGGCCATCAGATCCGGACGGTACCAATCCCGGTAATAACGTAGAAATGCCTCGCGCGGGGCGGTTTCTATGATCTCCTTTTTTCCGATGGGCAGGCGGTCGGCGTATAGCGATCCCTTGAATAAAACGGGAAACTGTTTGTCCATCAGACGCGACCCGGCGCCCCTTCCTCGGCGCCACTCCTCCACAACCACGCCGCGTTCTTTTTCAATTTCCTCGGCCTCGAAGCTAATATTATGCGCCCAATCCTCCAGGATGAGGAACGCCTTCTCCATAATTTCGCGATCGTCAGTGGGCACCTGCAGCATGTAAACCGTTTCGTCGAAGCTGGTGTAGGCATTCAAATCGGCTCCAAACCGCATGCCGATCGATTGGATGTAATCCACCAGTTCCTGCTTGTTGAAATTTTTGGTTCCGTTGAAGGCCATATGCTCAACGAAATGGGCCAAACCCCGCTGGTCATCGTCCTCTTGCAGGGAGCCGGCGTTCACCGCCAATCGCAGTTCCATGCGGTTTTCGGGTTTGCCGTTCTTGCGAACATAATAGGCGAGGCCGTTGTCGAGCTTGCCCATGGTGACATGAGGATCGACGGGGATTTCCGGCGTTATCTGGGGGGGCGGAGCCTCGGCCGTGGATGCCTTGGGTTCGGGGCTTGGCGCCGTTGCCGCCATATCTTTCTTGGGCAGACACGAGATGCAGAGGAATAGGCTGAGATAGAGGAAAAAGGAGAAGGATTTGGACAGATTCATGAGAGCTCCTGAAGTAGCCGGAATGCGACCGATGAGCGGCCGAAAAACTTGGCGGGGATTGTTTTTCCGGGGAAATGTTCCATGGAAGCGAAAACATTTCCTCCGATGATCGGCGCCGGGGACACGCGTCCATTGGCGGTCGAAATCATACATCGCCAATCACCTACGCTGCAAACCCGGTGGCGGGTCACTCGCGAGCGGAATCGCGATATTAAGCAGAGAGACCTGGCGGAAGCTCGCCCCATCGTGCGAGTACCGCTGATACTTTTTTACGTGGCCGCGGCGAAGGTGTTCTCAATCCTCGTCTTCATCATGAAGCTCTTTCAGCATGGAGGTCATGGCGGAATCGTAACACTGTGGGCAGACGCTTTGGCTTACATTGGCAACCGTGTGTCCTTGGATATAATGATCCACCCGTTGCCAGTAATTTTCATCATTGCGTATTTTATGGCAGTACATGCACATGGGGATAATGCCCTGCAGGACCTTGATTTCGTCCATGGCGCTCTGGAGTTGCTCCACCTTTTCGTGTAACTGAATGGTGCGCTCTTCCACCGCGGGTTCCAGGTTGTTCACATAGCGCCTAGCCTGTAACGCGAGGTTCCACTTCTTCACCAGGGCAAGCGCCATCTGCTTGACGGAGATTACGTCGAAGGGTTTGCGAAGGAACATCAATTGATCCGTGCTGCCGACCATTTGCAGGATTTTTTCCCAGGAATAATCCGAGTAGGCGGTACAGATCACAATCTCAATATGCGGCCAATGAGACCAGATTCTGCGGATGGTCTCGATACCGTCCCATCCGGGCGGCATGCGGACATCCATGAAGATCAGCGCGTAAGGTTTCCCACGTTCCTCGGCTTGTTTCACCATTTCGAAGGCTTCCTCACCCTGGAAGGCATGAGAAAGATCGTAATAGCCGGGGTCCTCTCCGGGCGGTTCGCCGCCGGTTCTGTCCCCAAACAGACCGCGCTCCAAATCATCGAAGGACTCGATTTCATCGGATTGGTTCGGTAGTATTTTTGAGAAATCTTCGTGGATCGCCGCGTTGTCGTCGACGATCAGAATTCTGCGGTTCTCTTCACCTGTCTCAGCGGTTTTGGTTTGCTCTTCCTCTAGTTTGATTTGTGCCATTAGGTTCCCCAATCTCCCAAGCCTGATCTTTGCTTGGTTCTTCCAAACCGGGAATGGTCGTGCAAAGTAACGGTAGGCCAATCATTGCAGTCATCGGCATCTTACCCCTCGCATAAATAAATCAATGAAAACCCCTCCCACGGTGCCATACGGATGTGGCGGCCAAGGGCTTGGGGTGAAGATCATTATACTCTCAAATGCGCGCCAAATGAAAAGGGGATTGTATTTCCCCATTTCGGTGGTTGCCGGGGAATATCGCTCAGGATCGGATCAAGGCGTCGAGCTCGGCGAAGAGGCGCGTCATGGGCAATCCAAAAACATTGGTGCGGCTGCCATTCAGGTCCGTGACGATCTCGGGCGCGTCCTGAAATCCGTAGCCCGCGGCCTTGTCGAGCGGATTCACCTTTCGGAACAGAGCCTCGATTTCATGGGAACTAAATGTTTTTAATCTGACGGTTGTTTGCTCTACAAATGTCAACTCCCGACCGCTGCCGCAATGGTGGAGAAACACGCCGGTCAATACCCGGTGGGCTCGGCCCCCCAATTCCTGCAGGAATTGCCTTGCCTCCTGGAGATGGGCCGGTTTTCCGTATACTCTTTCCCTCGTGCAAACGAGGGTGTCCGCCGAGAGAAGTACGCGTTGCCGTTCTGCTGGAGCTTTGACCGAGTGTTCCATCGACAATACTTCCCGGCCCTTGAGCCGAGCATTCTCTTGCACGACCCATTCGATATCATGGGTTTTGGCCTGAAGCTCCTCGGCTTGGCTTGGAATTACTTCAAATTGGAAACCGGCCTGCTTGAGCAGCATGGCTCGTCTGGGCGAGGCGGAGGCCAACAGGATGAACACGCGTTGCGCCAGCTCTGGATGGGATTCGTTCATCATGGACTCCGCTTCCACGGATCGCGACTGGGTCATTGGGGGCACTACATGGATGGCGTTAATGGGGAAAGTTTGGAAAACGCTTCTCCACCAGCGCTCGCAAACCCTCTCCCAGGAAATCCTCACCCATGAAACGCTCCAAACCCGGCTGTCCCTCGGCAAAGGGACGGGTGAGTTCAAGAAGTTCGCCGCGCATGTCGCGCTTGGTGGCGGCCATCACCGCGGGACTGAGACGGCAAATCCGTTCCGCGAGTTTCCCAATTTCCCCATCCAGCGCCTCGGTTTCGGCGACGATATCCGCGATGCCCGCCGCGAGGGCGTCCTCCCCGTCCATATTCTTGCCCAGCATGACCACCTGGCGCAGCATTTTCGGCTGGCAAAAGTGGGAGATGACCCGCACCACCGCACCCGGTATGGGCAGGCCGACCTTGGGCTCGGCGAAACTCAGCCGGCCGTGTTTCGCGTCGAAGGCTCGGAAATCCGCGGTAATCGCCAAAATGGCGCCGCCCGCCATGGCGGGACCGCTGATCTTACAAATGTGGGGTTTGCTCAATGCGAACAGGTTGTGCAGCATCCGACCCACGCCTCGAAAAATTTCCAGACGCCGCTCCGGTTCAAAGCCCAGCACATAGCCCGGATCAAGACCGTTGGAAAAGATGCCCGGCGTGCCGGAAACCGTGAGGATCACACGCGTCTCAGGACGCGCATCGGCCTCCTGGTGCGCGGCGATCAAGCGGTCCATAATCTCGATGGTCATGAGGTTGAGGGGCGGGGCCTCGAAGCTGACGATGGAAATCGGGCCTCGGTGGGTCAACTTGACGGTCATGGTTGGAATCCTTTCTCCCCGATATGTGGGGAATTACATGAGATGCAGGAAGGAACGCACGGCCTGAAAGATACCGACTTGAAGCGCGTGGGCCGCTAGTTGATGGCCCACATGAATCGCGTCCACGCCGTTAATGCTTACCAACTCTGGAATGCAATAGTTGCGAATTCCGTTGGAGAGATGGGTTTCCATTCCGAATTTGTTGCTGAGCCTCACCGCATCCTTGATTTGTGCAAGCTTCTTTCCGCGAATCATTCCGCGATGCTCCACCATTAGGTCGGCGACGTTGACGATGATGCCGTGTGCCTGTAACTTGGCCGCCGCTTTCACCTGGTCCAGGTCAGGGTCGATGAATAGGAAAACCCGCGTTTGATCCGTATCCACGTTGTGGATGATGCCCTGGAGTTCGTTGGCCAAAAGAGCCACGTCCAACCCGGTTTCCCGGGTGCGCTCCTCACGGTGCTCGGCGGTGAGAATGATGTTCTTGGGACGCACGCCGTGGATCAGATGCACGATGTCCTGGTGGGGTGAGAGCTGCAGGTAAAACTGGGTTTTCACCTGGCGGTTCAATAGCTCCACATCCTCTTCCAGCAGGTGCCGGCGGTCTACCCGCAAATGCGCCCGAATTCCGGCGGCGCCCGCGAGTTCGGCCTGAAGCGCGTAATGGACCGGATCCGGTTCCCGTTGGGGCCCGGAGGCTCTCAAAAGTACGATGGGGTCGACCGAAACGATAAATTTACAGGGTTTTTTCATGCCAGCTCTTTCGCGATGATTTGTTCCAATGCCTGAATATCGTCCCGAAGTTCCGCCAATTTCGGCGTCTCCACGAAAAGCCGGACCTTGGGCTCCGTGCCGGAGTAACGAACGATCAGTCGGCCTGGCTCGCCAATTTTTCGCCGAATGGATTCCTGCTTCTCGCACAGGGGCTCGATCTCTTCAAGGGGCGGTTTGCGTTGAATCTGGACGGCGCTTTCGTAAATGGGGTACATGGGCACCGCCGCCTCGGAGAGTTGAATCAGGGAGGGGTTATGCGCCAAGCCCTTGGCAATGCTGAGCGCGGCAAGAAACCCGTCGCCCGCGGGGAATAAATGACTCTGAATGAGGTGGCCGCTGGGTTCGCCGCCCAGGATCAGATCCCTACTGACCAATTCGGCCAGCACATGTTGATCGCCCACCGGGGTGCGGTAAAGCGGGATGCCCTCGCGGTCGAGCTGATGCTCCAGACCCAATCCGCATAATATTGTGCTGACAATGGCCTTTACCTCTACTCCCTCCGTTTGGAGACAGCGGTAAAGGGCGTATAGGGCGATATCACCGTGGATCACATGGCTGGTGGTGAGCGTCAACCGGTCACCGTCGCCATCCAGGGCAAAACCCGCCTGCAACCCGTTCTCCCGCACAAACCCGGCCAAGGCCTTCGGTTGCGTGGCGCCGACTCCCTCGTTGATATTGCGGCCGTTTGGGCTGTCGCCCATGAAGCGCGCATCTATCCCCAGTTCCGCGATCAGGGGCTTAAGGAACGGGGCGCCCGCGCCATGGGAAAGATCAAAGGCGAGCTTCAGGCCGGAAAAGTCTCCGCGCTGAAAGTGACGCAGGATGAAGCGCCGGTAGTTTTCCGCTTCAACCTGCTTGAGCATCCCCCGCGTTTCCTCGTGCGGGTTTCCTTTGGCAAGGATTGCGTCTGACCAGTTCCGCGCTTGTTCGGCTTGAACCTTAAGGCCGTGGCGGTCAAAAAATTTGAGGCCGTTATCGCTCGCGGGATTGTGGGAGGCCGTAATCATAATGCCCAAATCCCCGCCTCGGGCGCGGGTCTCGTAGGCCACCACGGGCGTGGGCGCCACACCCAAATCGAGGATTCTCGCATCCCCGAGTCCGGATGTGATCCAGGATTGGAGAGTCTCGCTCGACTGGCGCGGATCGCGGCCGATGACAACCTTACCCGGCCGGGGAAGCCAATCGCGTAAAACCGCACTTAGCCGCTTGATGGTTTTGGCGGTAAGAGGCTCACTGCCGAAGGCTCCCCGAATGCCGTCCGTTCCAAAGATCATGGCTTGATGACCTCGACTTCCGACGGCGCCCACTTCAAGCTGAGGCGTCCCACCTTGGTGGACCATTTGGGATCTCGTTGCCGAACTTCTTCTGGCAGATTCCATTTTGCCGAAATGGGCGCCATCAGGGGCCCGCCACCCTCGGCTGAATTTGCGGGCCCTTCTTCCGGTCGATCCGGAACCGTTTCGAGAGAGGGCGTGATGGGGTCCTCTGAAATTTCCTTGGCCACCATCACCTCGGGGAGCACCCACTCCGCATCGAACCAGCGCACGACCGAAATCGGACCCGTGATCTCAAGCTTTACCTTGGCGGGTTTGGCCTTATAACCTTGTTCCTCGACGAATTGAATCGCATATTCTTTTGGGAGCTTCCTGGTATTGACGATCTCCTCGATGACCGCGTTATAGCGCAAGGTCTGGGGATCTTCCCGGATGAAGGTGCCGGAGGGGAGATCTTTGCCGAAATTGAGGGTCAACCTCCCTTTTTTGGGTTGGTTGAGGCCCTCGATGCTGATGGGATCCGCCACCAGCAACTCCAGGTCTTTTACCTTTTCGGTGGGTCCCTCGATGGTAATTTCCGGTGGGGTGAGGGCGATTTCCTTGAGCTCGAAATCGGGCGCCGGGTCCCCGACCGGGAAGACTACCAATTTCAGGGACTTGGTAGTGACGTGAATCAGCTCCATGTCTACGCTGGGCGGGTTGACATCCAATACCGCGAGCGAACGGAGGGCCTGCGGTAGCTTGACATCCGCGGGTGCGAGTCCCAGCGTGAATTTGCCCGGCTGGAAGCCGCCTAGATTGAGCCGAACCAAAATATCCTCGGGCTGGACCTTGAGCACGTCCTTTTGTGAGCCCTGAAGGGTGACCCTGCATTGGTAGTTGGGCGCGACCAGGCGCATTGACTGGGGAATATCGTCAAATATGAGGTTGATATTGGAATACACCCGCACCTGTTGGGTCTCGTTTCCGGAAAGCCGAATCCACATCAGCAACGCGATTAACAGCGAAAC
>JBGTRP010000398.1:0-6982 GCA_041940685.1 Acanthopleuribacteraceae bacterium | reverse complement strand
AATGATGATTGGGAAAAGCAGAATTCGGTGGGCAAGGTCTCCTACCGAACGGTTCAAGAAGGAAACATCATCACGGTTCGGCGCGATATCGTCGTCGGCCAGGACCTGATGCCGCCCGAAAAAGAAGCCGAGCTCAAATCCTTCATCGCCTGGATGGATGAAGCCTACTACCAATCCATTGCCATCGATCACGCGGAGGTGCCCTGATGCGCAATCTTTTTTTGTCATGCGCCCTGATGTTGCCACTCCCGGTCTGGTCCAGCGGCTGGGAAAAACTGCCCGATTGGGCCGGGGAGGCGCTCGCCAAAGTCGGGGATTCCCAACCGCCCGCGGAAGCCTCGGTTTGGCGCCTGCTGGATGAAACGGAAATCACCCTCTTATCCAATGGCAAGCTGAAGCGGGAACGGCGCATATTACAGCGTGTATACAAGGATTCAGACTCCGAATTGGCGGGCTCCTATCTTCTGCCCGGCGATGAGAAGGAAACGAAAATCACCAAGTTGCGCGGCTGGCATCTCATGGCCGGCGAGAAGCTCGAAAAGCTGGATCGTGAAAACATCGTCACGGTGGGGATGTCAAGATCGGATTTCGTGGTGGGCCAGACCATTACCGTGGCCGGCTTCGACCGCGTCACGCGAGGCTCGATCGTCGCCTTTGAAAGCCGGGAAGTTCAGAATGCCTTTTTTCAAGTAGATATTTTACCCGTTCTTGGAACCTTTCCCATCCACAGCATGGTGGTTCGCCATCAGACGGAGAACGGCGCGGGCGGTTCGGGCCGAATCGTTCCGATTTTGTTGGAGGCCTGGGGTTTGCGCGCGGAGATTCAAGGAAACACTCTCAGGATCCAAGACATTCCCGCTTCCCAGGCTGAAATTCTCGAGCCCGATTTCCCCGATCCCTATCCACGGGTATTTATCGGTTTTGCCTCGGCCAAGGAAGACGATCCTTTTACCTCCTGGGACCACTTGGCCCGCTGGTATCTGCGACTGTTCAACCAGAAAGCTCTGGGCGGTGAAAGGAAGACCCAATGGATTGGCGATATTGAGGTGCTGAGGAAGGTAGCGGCGTTTTTCGATGAAAGAATCACCTACCGCCAGCGTTACCTTTCTCCGGATCGCGGCTGGACGCCGGAGCCCGGCGAAAAAGTGGAAAGGCGCGCCTACGGCGACTGCAAGGATATGGTCTCCTGCCTGGCCTGGCGGGGCAAGAGCCTTGGTTATTCGGTCTATCCGGCGCTCGCCAACATCGGCGATGGACCCAGAACCGGACCCGACGACCAGCCCGCCCCCTCGTTCAACCATGTCATCGGCGCCATTCCCCTGCAAGGAACCCTTGGGCTTCCCGCCGAGGTCGATGTAGGCGAACGGCGGATGTTGCTCTACGATCCGACTTCAAAATACACGCAAATTGGCCGGCTACCCGCTCACTACAAGGGCCGCCGTCTGTTGGTATGCACCGAGGAGGGAGCGGTTTGGGTCCCCGTGCCCGACAGCGCGCTGGAACGGGAATCCGTGCGACTGACCCTAAGGGGCGTGCTGGATCGCCAATTCGACCTATCCGGCACCCTCGAAGTTGTCGAGGAAGGCGATGCCTACTTTTTCCGAACGCTGAGCCGCAACGGGAACGCCCGCGATTTGGAAAGCCGCCTGAGAAGCTTTTTTTCACTACCCGGCACGGTCGACCTGAAACGAGTTTCTCAGGAGGTCGATGACCAACAGCGGTTAAAGCTTCTTTACCAAATCAGTTGGCCGAGCTTTTTGCGGCGCGATATGGGCGGCTTACGGCTGCCGCGTGGCATGGTCGGTTACCTAAAGGCTCGCGCGGTTTCACCCGGAAAAACCCGCTTCCACCCCATTGCACTGGAGCAACGCCCGCCAACCACCTGGGTTTTGGAGCTCAAATCCCAAATTGCGCTCGCGCCGGGCGCGGAATCCACGTCCTGGAAGGGTGAACACGACGCCTTTCAATGGCGGGCAAGCGGCGGAGATCTCCTGCAAATCGAGTTCCACCAGGAACGAGGCCGCGCGTTTTTCTCCAAGCAACAAATCGATGAAGGATTAGCCTATTGGAAGGACTACCGCAAAACCTTCAACCGCTTTTGGATTGGAGACACGCTATTCTATCCCCGGTCTTCTCCCTAAAGCCGGGCAAGGCTGTCAATGAGAGCCCTCCAGTAGTGGGCCTCGTTCGAATTTTGGCACATTAGGGGATGGCTCCTGAAGAATGGCTGTTTCTATGGTTGTTGCGTATTTAGAAAGGCTGGTTTTTGCGCCAATCCGAACCGTCGAACTCCCAGGTATCTCCGAACATGATTAAACCGTTTTCGTCCATGCCTTCGCCACCGAATAACGTGGCCACGGCGCGTTTGGGATCAAATGCGGCAAAAGCCACCCAGCGCGGTTCCGGGGACTGGGCCGTTTCAAGACGAACCCAAGTCGCGCCGTCGTAGGTCCATGTTTCGCCCATTACCGCGCGGTCGGCATTCATGCCGCCGAAAAAGACCACGCGGTTTCGGTGCGAATCGTAAAACATGGCCATCCCCGCGAGCGCGGGAGGCGAAGCCGCGGTTGCTACCCGCATCCAATCCTTGCCATCGTACTCCCAGGTTTCATCGACAATTTGATTGCCGACCCCGAAACCGCCGAACATCACCACGCGTTGGCGCTCGGGATCGTAGACCAAACCCTGATCGATCCGTCTGCCGGGGTTGGTGGCCGTATTCTTCAGCAGCCATTGGTTTTCGTGATGCTCCCAGGTTTGCAGCGTGTTGCCGTTGGAAACCGTCAATACCAGACAATCGCGGGCCGCATCAAAGACGAGTTCGCCATCCTGGGCGGGAATGTCCGGATGTCCCGCGAAATCAAGCCAGGCGCCGCCGTCCAGGACCCTGAAATCGTTGCGCCGTTCCAACCGGCTCTTGACGCCGCCGAACACGACCACCTGGTTGGCGCGTCCATCGAAGGCGCCGCCATGGTGGGATCGCGCCAGCAGCGTGTCCTCCGTCTCCACGGAGCGCCAACTTCTGCCGTTCCAAAGCCAGGTGTCCGCTAACAGATCGAAGTTGACGTCATAGCCGCCGGACATGACCGAGACCCGTTTCACTGGATTGTAAACAAACGCGTAGTCGATACGCGGCGGCGGTTGGGGACCGGGATCGGGCTCCGGAAGGAGGAGCGCCTGGTTCTCCCAAATGAAATCGGACTGGTGATTTCCGCGCAGCGCCATGACGGCGAGAGGCTCGTCAGCCGTGATTTCAAAATAGGCGTTTTCCTCGGGGGAAAAGTCCGAGGAAAAAAGGTAGAGACCTTTTGCCGAGGGTGGCAGTTGGTCCAGCGCCTTGATCGGTCCCCTAATCAGGCTCCCGTGCTCATCGAGCTGCCATACCTGGATATCGGCGGGCGCCTGCCCTCGATTGACCACCGCCAGGCCATCCCAGGTAACGGAGGGCTTGCCCGGATAAATGCGCCAGTTGCGGCCGAACCGCGAAAGCGTGGGAACATGCGCGGGACCCGAGGGCGCCTGGTTCCGTTGGTAGCGAATTTGAACCAGCAACTCGGTGTCGTTGGAAATATCGAAGTGGGTAATGTCGGCGCCGAACAATTGTTGGATAGAGCCAAATTGGGTTTGCCCAGCCGCTACCGAACCCGTGGCCGTGCTTTCCAAGTTTCCCGTGAGACCATACCCCAAGAGTGTGAAGCTTTTCTCATTTTCAGATGGGTTGGAAAGCAGAATTTGAGATTGGAATCCCCCGGTCGCGCTGGTCACATGGACAATGGCGCGGGTTCCCTCCTGATCCGGGGCTCCAATCGGAATCGCCCGATTTTCCCAGAGAAAGTCGGAGGCGAGGTTGCCGCGCAACGCCATGACGGCAAGCGGCTCGTTTGATGAAATTTCGAAAAAAGTTTCTTCGACCGCGGCAAAATCGGCCGCGAACAGATATAAAACTTTGGCATTCGGCGCGACGGAGGAAAAAATGGTCAGGGGGCCCTGAACAACCTGACCGGAGGCGTCCCATTGTGTGACTTGGATGTCGGCGGGCGTCCCGCCCACGTTGACCGCCGCGAGCCCATCCCAGGTTACCGCGGGATTGCCGGGGAAAATGCGCCAAGCCGTGCTCTGAATGGCGCTCTCATGCACATGCGCCGTCCCCGTGCCTTCTCCATCGCGTTGGTAAATGATGGACACGGCAACCTCTGGATCGCCCTCGATCTCGAAATGAGACAGGTTCATCTCAAATAGCGCGTCCGCGTCGCTGGTCATCGACTGAAGCGGTTCCAGGCTCCCCTCGATTGTCCGCACAAGCTCTCCGGCAAGATTGTAGCCGTGGAGCCTGTAAGCGCGGGAGGAGGCCGTGGGATTGGCGAGCAATACGCGAGACGTAAAGTCTCCGGCGGCGCTGGTGATATGCGGCGCCATTCGTTTTTGGGCCGGCGCCGACAGGCACGCAAGGCACATCGCCAAAGTGAAAATTGGGGTCAAGTTTAGGCTCGAGCCTTGGTTTGGCATATCCGCACATCCATGATCATCATCCGCCCGAAGGGCCGATCGATGCGAAAAATGAAGGGTTTGAGATGGATCTAGCCGCTTGATGGTATCGGGCGGCTTTACACCCACCGATTGTACAGGGTGGGTAGACAATCGCTTGCAATTGACTGTATTTTACCACCTTGAGGTCCGTACACGAATCGCTGCCATCGGGGCGCTCATGTGGGAAAAAGATCCGGCCTTTGAGCAAGCCCTGGAATGGGCCGGGTTTTCCAAGGAAACCTCTGGTGAAATGAGCTTGGACGATTGTTTTTCAAAACCCGGAAGCTATGGGAGGCGTTCTTCATGGATGTAGGATCAGGCTATGCAAAATTATCTTTTCCCAGGAGCGGCTTGAGCCGCCTACTCCTCTGCTGCCTATTTTTTGGCGAGTCATGGGCCCAGGACGCCATCCGGACCATAACAAGCTTGGATCCCGATCAAGTGCCGGCCGGGAAAATAAGCAGGTATTGGGTTCATGTCATGAATGACGGCATGTCGCGGCCTATCCAGGTTCCGCTTTTGGTGGCGAGGGGTGAAAGCGATGGCCCGGTACTCGGCTTGACCGCCGCCATTCATGGAAACGAGCTAAATGGGATCGCCGTCATTCAGAGGGTCTTCATGGCCCTCGATCCGAGCCGGATGAAGGGCATGCTGGTCGGCGTCCCGGGGTTGAATCCCGTGGCCATCACTCTCGAACAAAGGCGGTTCATTGATGGCGAGGACCTCAACAGGAACTTTCCGGGCAAAGCCTCCGGCAATCGTAGCCAGCAATTCAACCAACGCGTCTTCGATAAAATCGTTCGGCGCTTCCAGTACCATCTCGACCTGCACAGCGCGAGCTTCGGACGCGTCAACTCCTACTATGTGCGCGCCGATTTGGAGAAGGAGACATTTTTACGGCTCGCATCTCTGCAAAACGCGGACATCATCCTGCATAGCCAGGGAAAGCCTTCTTTCGGGTCGGCCTCGGCCGGCGCGCGTACCTTGCGTGCGGAAGCCGCCTTGCATGGCATTGCCTCAATTACCGTGGAGTACGGCGACCCGCAGGTGTTTCAAGCGGACATGATCGAGCGCGGAAAAGCCGGCATATTGAACACCATGCGGTGGCTGAAGATGATCGAGGGACCTCTTGCCGAAGCGGGAAACAAGCCCGTCATATGCAAGAAATCCTACTGGGTGTACACCGATGAAGGCGGTCTGTTGGAGGTGCCCGTTCTTCTGCGGCAGCAACTCAAGAAAGGCGAGCGGATTGGAATCTTGCGAAATCCTTTCGGCGAGGTGCTGCGGGAATATTTTTGCCCGCAAGATGGCATCGTGATCGGCAAGAGCACCAACCCGGTCAGCATGACCGGCGGGCGCATCATCCATTTGGGCATTCTTCAATAATATTGGGAGGCCGCCCCTCAGGTAGCGGCCGAAAGGGAACAAGGGCCTCAAGGCGCTTGCCTGAACCGCTCAAGCGCTTGGCCCTCATTCCCTTTTCCAATGACCGGTCCTAATCAAATGCCAATGACATGCTCAAGGCGTGCGAATGGGCACCGCCGCGTTCTCCCAGAGCACATCCGAGGAAGGTTGGATGAAGCGCAGGGCCAACACGGCTATGGGCTGATCGGCTTGAATTTCGAAGATGGCATTGGGGACGAAGCTGAATTCGTTGTTCAACACCACCAACTTTTTACCAAGAATCGGCACGGATACCCCGGTGATGGGCGGCGCCACGGGAACGCCGCCGGCATCCAATTGGGTGATGGAAATCGTGGCGACAGCCGGGGAGACGTTGACCACGGCCAAGCCGTCAAACACCAGACCCCAATCGCCGGGGACCACACGCCAAACCTTTGCCTGACTCGTGGTCTCACCCACATGGGCCGGATTGCCGCTGGCGCCGGCCACGTACTCCGCCAGGAAATCGGCATCGTCGCTGCCCTTGATGAAGAAGTGGGATACGTTGGGGTTTCCAAACAGGGACAGGGTCGTTTGAGTGTCGGTCGATTGGGCCGCAATCGCGCCGGTGACCGCGATGGGGGGTGAGCCCGCACCGCCCGTGTCGAAGGCGTAAAGCTCATAGTTTTGAGTGCTTGCCGTGGCGTTTGTGATCACGGCGCGGGTGGTGAACGGACCATCGGGATTGGTCACATGGGCAATCAGGCGGAAGGGATTGCAGACCGGTTTACACTTTCCATTGGCCCCCGCGGTGAATAAATAAAGAACCTCATTATGCGTCAATACCCGTTTGTACAGCTCGATTTCATCCATTGCGCCATTGAAAAAACCGCTCAAGCTCAAGGTCCGCACCCCAAACCGCAACGGAGAGCTATTGTTCAATGAGTTGGGCCGGATCGTGGGGTCGAAAACCAGATCGACCACGCCATCGATGTAAAGCGTGCCAAGGCCGTCCCGGTCGATGGTGACGGCCAAAAAATGCCATTCGCCATCGGCAATGGAGGTACTGGCC
>JBGTRP010000397.1:0-6985 GCA_041940685.1 Acanthopleuribacteraceae bacterium | reverse complement strand
GGGGGTCCAGCCTACCTCGGCGACCCGAACCTTGCCGCTCACGAAAGGGCGGCTGCCCCGTTTCGCGTCCCAGACGTGGAGCTGGCGCCAGGCCTTGCCGTTCTTATCCTCGAAAACCGTGCGGGGAACGTTCTGAACATAAGCGATGGCCGCGCCATCCGGTGAAATTTCGGCCTGAATAACCGCCCGCAGGCTGGCCACGTCCAGGGGCGTTAGGGCCGCTGATTCCGCGCCATGGGCGAGAAAAACCGGAAATAGGATTAGGGGGAGAAAACGTACACGCATGCCACTACCTCTTCAAATCGTTGTGCCTAATGATGCCTTTTTCGGGGCATTTGGTCAATCTTAGCCCGCATCCATTCCGGATCAGGACTATTCTCAACCCGAGTGGGTTTTGTCGAGCCTTTTGTGAAATTCCAGCCGCGAGGACGGCGCCTATCTCGCGGGACGTGAAAGCTTCCCGAGGGGAATCCCTTTCCCTCCCATTGCGGAACCTTGGCTCCATCCGATTCGGAAGGTATGCGACAGCTTATCCTTCCGGGAGGAGGGCTGAAGGGCTGGAGTCCCGGCCGTTCTCTTCCCTTTTGGCGACCAGACGCCGGCCGATCTCGAATCCCTTGCGGCCTTGACCCATCATCTTCTCCAGGCTCAGCACATGGGATAATACCGCCCGACCCCTATCATTGTCGGGTAGGGAATCCAGCAGGTAGCGGTAGAGGTAAGGCGCGGATTGGGTCCGCATCATGCGGAAGCGCGCGAGAATCCCCCCGAGCATGGACTCCCAGGAGTGAAGGTCATGGCCATGGTTCTCCTGCCAGTAATCCGGCGCCCCACCCTCGCGCAGCAAACCGTTGACGAACCCGTCCTCCGGCGGCCGCAGCAAACCCGAGGCCTTCAAAAGCAGCAAGGTTTGGTAGAACCAGCGCAATGCTGAATCCTTCATGTCGCTATAGGCAAAATCTTCCACGAGCAGCAGCCCGCCCGGTTTGAGCAGGGTTCGCGCGTGGTTCAGGGCGGCTTGCAAAGGCTGGATATGGTGAAGGGAGCGCGTGAACAAAACGCCGTCGAAGGGATCATCCCAGAAATTCAGCCAGTCCACCCTGCGGGCGTCGATTCCCAACGATCGGGCCGCTTCAACAGCCTCCCTCGACTGGTCCACCGCCACCACCTGGAACCCTTTTTTGATCAGTCGGGCGGCGAGCAAGCCGTTGCCGCAGCCGACTTCCAACACCCTGCCGGGGCTTGAAATCGCGCCGCTTACAAATTGATACGTTTCCTCGATTGGGATTTGTTCGAGTTTGATGGGGACCTCCATACGCGAGCTCCCCGTGCGCGGCGAGAGACCCTTCTTGAAGACGCGGACTCGAACGCCATGCGTGGGGAGGAAAATAAAATGAAGGCGGCAACCACTTTATTTTACCCACTCGTGGTCCAGGGGGAAAGTCTTGCGGGCCGCCTTGCCCTAACAGGCTGGAGGTTTTGCAAAATCCGGCAATATTTTTTAGATGCAATTGGTTAACTCCCCGATGGGTTGGAGCTCCTCCATTGTCCTTTGGCGCTTGCTTCACATCGCGGCGGTGATTTTGCCTTGGCGTTTCGTTGTAGAATGGCGCTCACAGGAGGTAGCACCATGCTTAGGCTTTACGGCAATCCGCGTTCGCGCGCCAACCGCGTTCACTGGACTTTGGAGGAGTTAGAGGCGCCCTACGAATTTTATGAACTGGACTTCACCAAGGGCGATCACCGAAGCCCGTTTTTTCTCCAGCTCAATCCCGGCGCCAAGATTCCCGTGCTGACGGACGACGATTTCGTGCTCAGCGAATCGGGTGCGATTTGCAATTACCTGGCTGAAAAATTTCCCGAAAAACGGCTCATACCTCCCAGCGGCACCAGGGAGCGGGGCGTCTACGACCAATGGCTGATGTTTGTATTAACCGAACTGGAGCAGCCCCTTTGGACCGCGGGCAAACACCGTTTCGCGCTGCCCAAGCAATGGCGCGTTCCCGCGATCCAGCCCACCGCCCATTTCGAGTTTTCCAAAGCCGTTGAGCTTCTCAGCCAGGGCTTGGGCGAACGTGAATTCCTGGCGGGCGACCATTTCAGCGTCGTGGATGTAATCGCTACCCACACCCTGCGCTGGGCCAGCAATTTCAAATTTGATCTGGCCTTTCCCAATGTGGAGGCCTACCTGGAACGCCACGAAGCGCGGCCTGCCTTTCAACGCATGCGCGCGGCCACGCCGCTGGAATTCCCGCGCTAGCCCGTTGCCAGGGCGCCCTCGCGGCAGGTATTTTTGGGGTAAATGGGGCGCAACTCAAGAAATGACTTGACAGTTGAGAAGAGGGCGACTACATTGTTGATTGATCGTTCAACTAATAGTTCCCCGTGTTTTTCCCGCGGGATTCCCGTTCTCCTTATGCTCCATAAATAGGCGGGTCCCGATTGGGCTTGCTTGGCTTGAGCCCGGGCAGGGGATTCCCGCTTCCGAGCTATCCGTTTTCATTCCGCGGAGGAGACTCCGCTTATAAGGGGTTCGTATGAAACAGTTTGTCATCTCATTTGCGATTTGTTTTTTGGTGAGCTTTCTAGCCAGCGGCGCTATCGCCGGTGTCTTGATCACGCCGATGTTGGGGGAGGGCCTCGGAGACTATTTGCGGTCGCCCGAGCAGGCCGAAGGGTCGATGGCCGCGCTGGGCATGGGCTTTTTATTACTCTGCCTGGCCATGACCTGGCTCTACCTCCGCATTTCGCCGCAAGGGAACTGGCTGAAATCCGGCTTTTTATTTGGATTGGCGATGTGGCTTTTCGTGACCGGCGACTATCTGATTGTGGTGGGCTGGTCCACGATTCCTCCCACGCCTATGATCCTTTCCGGTTTGCTCAGTGGGTTGGGGCCCCTGTTGGGGGCGTTGGCGATGGCGTTTTACAATCGCAAGCGCGTTTCCTGAACGCTTCGCACTCCAACCCCAAGCCATGTACAATCATGTGGAGAATCGGATGAAGCCTGAGGCGGTTGCCCTATGCCGGCCTTTCATCGAAATTTTGATAAAAGCGTCCCGCCGCTCTCGGAGCGATGCTTCTCGATGCGGGCGCTTCTCCGGGTGGTTGGTTTCCCATGAAGAAGACGGACACCCGCGAAAAGTTATTAGACGTTGCGGCGCGGCTGTTTTACGAGCAGGGTTACGCGGCCACGGGAGTGGCCACCATTCTGCGCGAGGCGGAGGTCAACAGCGGCAGCCTGTACTACTTTTTTTCCAGCAAGGAGGAACTGCTGCTGGGGGTGCTCGATCGCTATGTGGAGCTGCTTCACCCGATCATCATGGGGCCCGCGGAGGCGGCGGCGGAAGATCCTATCGAACGGATTTTCGCGTTGTTGAACCTCTATCGCGAGGGTCTGCGCATGACCGACTGCCGCCTGGGCTGTCCGATAGGCAATCTGGCTCTGGAGGTGAGCGACGGCTATCCGGAGGCGCGCAAGAAAATCGACCTAAATTTCCGCAATTGGAGCGGGGCGGTGCGCCGGTGGCTGGAAGCCGCGGCTCCCAACCTGCCCGCGGATGTCAACCTGGACCATCTCTCCGAATTTGTGTTGACGGTGATGGAGGGCGGCATGATGCAGGCGCGCGCCCGCGACAATATCGCCCCCTTCGATGCGTCCGTGGCGGTTTTACGGGACTATATCGACCGGCTGCTGGCGGAAAAAGCGGCCGCTGAAAAGAATCAAGGAGCGTGAAGACCATGATCAAACCGTTGGGATTGTTTTCCATTCTGTTGCTGGCAGTCTGGGGGTGGAGCGGAGATCAAGAGGATGCGGCCGCATCCGGCAGGATGTTGCGGAAAGAGGTGACCGTTCGCGCTTCCCTGGACGCGGTTTGGCATGCGTGGACCACGCCCGAGGGTATCGCGTCCTTTTTTGCTCCTGAATCCAAAATTGAGCTCAAACCCGGCGGCGCCTACGAGCTTTATATCGACAACAGGCCGGAAACTCCGGAGGGTAGCCGGGGCTGCGAGGGCTGTACGGTCCTCAGCCTGGTTCCCAGGGCCATGTTGAGCTTCACCTGGAATGCGCCGCCTACCTTTCCCAACCTGCGCTTCGAGCGGACCACGGTGGCCTTGCTGTTCCAGGAATCGGGACCGGAAGAGATTCGCGTTCAACTCACGCATCTGGGCTGGGGCGAGGGTTTTGAATGGGATCAGGCCTATGATTATTTTGACCGCGCCTGGGATTGGGTGCTCAACAATCTGAAGAAAAAGGTCGGCAACGAGGATGCGGCAAACCCCGAGGCGGAAACCGAGGAGGACGCGGGGCCTGAGGCGGAGGCCGTTCTCCGAGGCCAGGGCGACCTGGGTCCCTTTGCGCGACTCGTGGGGCGCTGGCGGGTGGACGGGAAATGGGTCAACGGGGATGAGTTGCACGCGATTACCGAATACCGTTGGGGCGTGAACCAAAAATTGCTTCACTCGCAAACGCTGATTTTGGAAGGCGAAACCCCGGAACCGCAATACGAAACCGTGATTGCTTGGCACCCACATAAGAAAACCTATTTTTTCACCAGCTTCTCGGCCCAGGGCGCGGTATTCGAGGGCGTCATCGAGGCGCGGGGCGATGAGTTGCGGTTCCAATGGAAGCGCTACAGCGCGGGTGGGGTGACCGATTTTAGCCAAACCATCCGCTTTCTCGATGATGACCGCCACGCGTGGACGGCTCATGTGATGCAGGATGGAGAAAAGCAAGTGGTGATTGACGCGGTATACCACCGCCAAAAATAGGCGCCTCCACTCGAGACAACTCGCTTGAATCGGCAGGTCTATGTCCTTGCTTATTCCCAACCCTTCGCGGTTTTGATCTGATGCAATGCTATGGCAAGACCCGCATTTTCCATTGCCGCCGCATATAAGTTGAAAAAGATGTAACATTTTTCTTTCTTGCGCGCCTAAACCTATTCAGGCGTCCTGCCCGAGGCTGTTCGCCCGAGGGTAGATTATTCTCCGCGTGGCGGAACCGGCCAGTTCGCCAGCCGTGGTGAATCGGCTTCCCCGTGGTAGACTCGATTACTCTCAATAGAAGCGAGCTTGGCCCTTGAACGACAAAGCCCTTGTAAAGCGCATTCTCCAAGAGGAGCCCGACGCGATTCACACTCTTGAAACCTGGATCGCCGCGGCCGCGGGTCCCTATCGCGGCCGGCTCGGCGCCCAGTGGGAGGATATCCTTCAGGAAATTCGAATGGAGCTGCTCCAGTTGTTTCGCCGGTCGGCGTTTGAGGGCAAAGCCAAGCTGAAAACCTATATTTGGAGCGTGGTCAACCACACCTGCATCGACCATTTGCGCAAACACGCGGCATGGCGTTTTACGACGTTGGAAGCGCTTCCCGTGGAAAGCGGCAAACAGAACAGTCCGCTGGACCGCATTCTGCAATCCGACCGAACCCAAAAGCTCCTCTCCATTCTGGAAAAAGTTTCCCAGGACTGCCAGGAACTGTGGCGACGAATCCTGGCGGGCCAGAGTTACCAACATATCGGGCGGCAGTTGAAAATCAACGAGGCCACGGTGCGGGTGCGCGTCCACCGCTGCCGCAAGAAAGCCGCCGCCCTGCGGCACAAATATGGGGTCTGAAAAATTGATGGAAATGGACTGCAACACCGTTTGTGAAAAGCTGCCCTGGCGTCTCAACGGGACTTTAGCGCCGGAGGAGGATGCGGCCCTCGCGGCGCATTTGCAGGAGTGCCGCCATTGCCGGGGAGAAATGGAGGAAACCATGGGGGTTTTTGAGCTCTTCAGCACTCATATCCCAGCGGAAACATTGGTAGACCTCGCCCGCTCGGACACCAATTCCACGGAACCGGATTCATGGATACATACGCATCTGAAAACCTGTGCGAGCTGCGCCGAAGAGCTTGATCTGATACGCCAAAGCTTTGCCCTGGCGGAGGAATGGCTTGGCGATCCCCCGCGGCGCCGGTATTGGCCCCAATGGTTTTCCGCGGCCGCGGCGTTGGCGATCCTGGCGATGGGTTTGGGTTGGCGGCAAACCTGGATTCGGCTTCAAGAGTTGCAATCGCAAGTTTTACCAAGTGGCGAAGGGACGCAAACGGAATGGCGTGGCGCCCCGCAAACCGGTTTCCCTGCCGTGAACCTTTTCCCCAGGGAAAGCGGCCAACGCTCCGCCTCCGTGCGCGCCCGAAAGCTGCCGCCCGAGGGGAAGGGACTCTCGCTCACCCTTCATTCTCAACTGCCGTTAGGCTCGGCTTCCTACCACCTGGAAGTTTGCAATACCTTGGGACAAAAACTTTGGCATGCGCCCCTGACCCGCCAGGAGGACGGCACCTTCACCCTCATTTTGCCGGCCGCCTATGTCAGGCCCGAGGGCCTTTCTTTGCGGCTTTTGGATGGCGCGGGGCAAGTGGTGATGGAGCATTTCGATTTGGAATTTCAAGCGGGGAAGTGAGCCCATGCCCAGCCTCGGAAGCCTGGTGAATGGCGGCCTGATCGGTTGCTTTCTCTTGCTGCTGTTCGCCTGTGCGAACCCTCGCGAGGAAAGCGGCGAGCCGCTTCCGCGTGGGGACGCCCTGATGGAAGAAGCCGCCGTGGCGGAGCGAGCCGGCCGCTTTCAGGAGGCCGTGGACACCTATGATCGCGCCTCGACGCGGTTCGCCGGCCTGGCCAATCAGAGCTTCGCGGAGGAAGATTGGGCCCGCCATTGCGAGGCGCACAACCAAATGGGCTGGATTTTGGCCGTCCATTTGGGCCGAATGGAACAAGCGCGCGAGGTGCTTGAAAGCGCCCTTGAAACCGCCCAGACCTATCTGCCTCCGGATCATGCCCAGAGGTTGAAAAGCATGCACAACCTCGCGGTGGTTTGCTATTACCAAAACCGGCTGGATGAGTCGTTGGCGCTGAACAACGAACTGCTCGATCTGAGGATCGAAAAGTTCGGCAAGAACCACGCGGAGGTGGCCGCCAACTACAACAATCTAGGCCTTGTAT
>JBGTRP010000396.1:0-7017 GCA_041940685.1 Acanthopleuribacteraceae bacterium | reverse complement strand
CGTCGCCGCCTTCTTCCGCCTCCAATACCGATCGATAGGCGCTCAACGCCCGGCTGTAGGCGCGCGGATGCTCGGAGCGAATCTGGCGCCAATCATCTCCCTGCCGATAGCAATAGGTGGTGCCCAGGTGGATTTTTAGTTTTTGGAACGGGGCGTCCCGATACCATAGGAAGGCGGAGGGGAAAAGGTCGAACACGGAAAAGTCGTCCTTTTTGACCTCCACCTCGGGCCAGCGGAAGTAGAGATCGATGAGGAACTCGTTTTGAACGGGCAAGGCCAACTTCTTTTTTTCAAAAGGGAATACCGCGTGATTGACGAAATTGCCGTACTCCTCGTCGCCGTCCAATTGGCCGATATCGAACTGAAACTGAAGCCCGCTCTGCTCACAGGTGATCAGCCCCTTGCCGGGTTCCGTATCCAGGCCGATCACCACCTTGTATTCCTCTTCAACAATGGGATAGCCCCTCACGTCCCGCAGGCCGAGCTCGAACTTGTAACTGATGATGGGCAGCGGCGCCGAGGTATCCTTGTAGATGCTTCCCCGATTACGTTCCAGGGTGCGCATGAGAAACGCGATCTGGCGGAAAGAAGCGTCCATCATATGCTCATAGGTCGTTTTCTCGATGGAGTACGCATCGTTTTTCAGAGTGTCGTAGCTCACGAGCGATTCGGGGTGTGTGGTGATCACCAGTGCGGCGTCTTCCCGTTGCACCTCGATATTGATGAAGTTGACCTGGCTGGTCGCCATAAGGGGCAAAGCGCTCAGCAAGATGGGTATCCATTTCATGAAAAGCTCCCTCCTCAATTCCCTGGGTTCAAGATCATAGGGATTCCGGCCCTATCTTTCAATTCGGATGGTCCGTCTCTGCCGAGACCCGACGTCGCCGAGAATACCGGCCGAACTTGCCCCGCCCCGAAGAGAAGCAATTCGCATACCCGTTGTTTCCCGCAACGGAAATCCGCGCGGGGCATTCGTTTTCACGCCGAGGCGGGCGGCGCGAGTGCGGGATTTGTCTCATTCTAGCGACATTGCCTGAACCCTCCCTAAGGAGTGGTTGCGGAAGCCGGCCGCCGATTCTCCGCTGCCAAGGGCCCGACAATGATCGGGCCATGAACCCGAGCAAATCAGGTAGGAAATCCCGGACCGCATGGCGGTCAATTCCACTCCTCCCTATCGAGAAACAGAGATTCTTTGCAAGCTATTTCGTTGTACTCCTCCGAGCTTTTTTGATAAGATGAGCCCGAAACTCAGCTTCTAATCGCTATCGAAACGATCGCCTTTGTTTCCCGGGGAAGTTGTGATTAAATGATGGCCGCCCTTACCATCGCTCTGTTCGTGAGAAGGATTCCCAAGCATGACCTCACATCGCAAATTAATCCGTCCGAAGCTCAAGGAGTTTCAGGAAAACACGGGTCAGTCCGTCGATATCCAAACGCCCGCCGTCATTCCGAGCGCCACCTCCTCGACGCCGATTGCCGGCGCCTCACGCCGCAAACAGATTCCCGCCGAGCAGACCAATGCCGAAAGCTTTTATTATCTCAAGCAAATGCAGACCAAGACCCCGATGGTCATCATTCTCAACGATGGCGAGCAGATTCGGGGCTATATCGAATGGTATGATCGCCATTGCCTCAAGGTGAACCGCCATAAGGAACCCAACCTCATGGTGATGAAGCACTGCGTCAAGTACATGTACAAGCAGGAAGACGAAATTAAGTTGCATCGACGCAAGAAAAGAGGCGCAAAAGAAATCGACCACTCCAAAAAAAGCGAGAGCTGATCCGTCCGGGAGCGGATGCCGCAAGCCCCGCGAAAGAGCTACTTACCGAGACGGGGGAATGGTACGAATGCCGTTGAGCAGAATGTCCAGCGTGGGCGCCGCCATATCCGCCAGGTGATAGTCCTTTTTGCGCAACACCCAGTTGGTCGCCATTTCATCCAGAGCGCCGAACAGTATTTTGGCTGTAATCCAAGGATTGATCTCCGCCCGAATCTGTTTTTGTTTTTGCGCCTCGCGAATCAAGCCCTCCACAATGCTGAAGTAACGGCGCAGCTTGGTTTCTGAAAAGATCCGCATCAGCCGCGCATTGTGGCGCAGCTCGATTTGGAAGATGCAGGCCAGGTCCTCGTCGGCGCCCAGATTCTTCAAATGCAGCTCGGCGATGGCCCGAATGCCATCCAAGGGGGAGGCCACCCGTTCCAATACCTCCATGCCCTCCTGATGAAAGCGGTCCATGATTTCATCGAGAATTTTCAACAGCAGATCGTCCTTGTTTTCGAAGTACAGGTACAGCGTACCGTCCGCAACCCGAGCCGCCTTGGCGATTTGGGAGACCGTGGTGCCGTGATAGCCGTAGCGCGCCATGATTTGTATGGCCGCCTCTTGTATGCGCTGTTTTTTCTCGTTTTTCTTAAGCTCTCGGATGGAAGCTAGCTTCGGTAAGTCGGGCATAATGAATTTCCTTGACGAAGTACTGCAAAACCAGCGCGGAGGCTCTTGGATTTGCCTGGGACCCGGGCGACGCCGATCTTCTGATTGGGCGTCGTTTCATTAGCCTTAGCGGTTAAAAACCCGGTGGGTCGTGCTTGGGTTGGCCATCCCTCCGCGTGGTGGTAGGGTCATTATCCCTCATCTTTACTAAAAAATGAATGGGTATTCATTGTTTTCCTTGACAAGCGCTTCCCGTCCCGTCATATTAGCAAAAAATGAATGAGCATTCATTCGGAGGTATTTTCGTGAAAGAAATTCAGAAGGCCGCGGTTCTGGGAGCCGGCGTCATGGGCGCAACCATCGCGGCGCATCTCGTCAACGCGGGGATCGACGTCGTCTTGCTCGACCTGGCCATTGAAAAGGACGGCAAGAAGGTCAATCTCGCCGATTTGGCCCTCAAGCAAATGGCCAAGGCCAAACCTTCCCCAATTTTCATTTCCTCTTGGCTGGGCAAGCTGAAGACCGGCAATTTCGAAGAACATTTGGGGCTTTTGTCAGACCGCGATTGGGTGATCGAGGTCGTCAAGGAAGATATCGCCATCAAGCATGCGCTTTACAAAAATATCCAGCCGTTTCTCGCAGAGGACGCGTTGTTGACCTCCAATACCTCGGGCATCCCCATTCGCGAGCTGAGCACGGCGCTTTCAGCCGATTTACAGACGCGTTTCTTTGGCACCCATTTCTTCAACCCACCGCGTTATATGAAGCTCTTGGAGCTGATCGCGGGTCCCAAAACCGACCCCTCCATTTTCGAGGCCTTCCATCTTTTTGGCGAAACCGTGCTGGGCAAGGGCGTGGTCATCGCCAAGGACTGCCCCAACTTCGTGGCCAACCGCATCGGGGTGCTGGCGATGATGGAGGTCATCCACACCATGGTGGAGGATGGCTACGGCATCGAGGAGGTCGACAAAATTATGGGCCCGCTCACGGGACGGCCCAAGAGCGCGGTCTTCCGCACCGCGGACCTCGTGGGTCTGGATACCTTCGTCCATGTTTCCGAAAACCTCTATGAGGCGGCCCCCGAGGATGAGAAACGCGAGCGTTTCAAAATACCGGCGCCCATCAAGAACATGGCGGCCAAGGGTCTGCTCGGCGATAAAACGGGCAAGGGCTTTTACCAGAAAACGCGCGACGCCTCCGGTAAGAAGGCCATTCTCACCCTCGATTTGGCAAGCATGGAGTATCGCGAGAAGGCCAAGGTCAACCTACCCAGCCTGGAAATCTTCAAGAATATCCCCGATCTGGGCGAGCGGCTCGCCCAAATCGCGTTTACCGATGATCGCGTCGGGCAATTGGTGTGGAAGAGCCTCTCGGAGATGATCGTGTACGCGGTCAACCGCTTGGGAGAGGTTGCCGACGATATCGTCAACATCGACCGCGCCATGAAATGGGGTTTCAACTGGGAGATGGGTCCGTTCGAGACTTGGGACGCCCTGGGTTTGGATAAGGTGGCCAAAAGATTGGAGAAGGAAGGTCGCGCGGTGCCGGAGCTGATCCAGACCATGCTGGCCAAGGGTCAGACGCGCTTCTACCAGAGCGAAACCCCACAAGTCCATTACTTTACCGGAACGGAAATGGCTCCCGTTCCCGAGCGCCCCAATGTGCTGGTGCTCAAGGATCTCAAGAAAGACGGGAGCAAGGTGCTGCACACCAATCCGGGCGCCAGCCTGATCGATTTAGGCGATGGCGCCATTTGTGTGGAGTTTCATAGCAAGATGAACGCCATTGGCGCGGACACCATCGGCATGGTGCAAACCGCGATTCAGACCGTGGAAAAGGATTATGAGGGTCTGGTGGTCGCCAATCAGGGGGGCAACTTCTCCGCGGGAGCCAACCTGGCCTTGCTGCTCATGGAAGCCCAGGAGGGCAACTTCGAGGATATCGACCTCATGGTGCGTCATTTCCAAAAGTCGACCACCAGCCTGCGCTACTGCAAGAAACCCGTGGTGGTGGCGCCCTACGCGCTGACTCTCGGCGGCGGTTGTGAGTATTCGCTTCACGCGGACGGCATTCAGGCCGCGGCGGAGACCTACATGGGCATGGTCGAGGTGGGGGTCGGCCTGATTCCCGCCGGCGGCGGCACCAAGGAAATGCTGTTGCGGCATGTGGGCGGTGCGGTCGCGCGTGGCGAAACCGATCTGTTGCAATCGTTGAAGCAGGTTTTCGAGACCATTGGTCAGGCAAAGGTGTCGACCTCTGGAGAAGAAGCCCGCAAATTGGGATTTTTGCGGTCCACGGATGGGATCACCATGAATGGCGACGCCCTGATCCAGGCCGCCAAAAACAAGGTTCTGGGTCTGGCCAAACAAGGCTACAAGGCGCCCGCGCCGCCCAACGACATTCCGGTTCTGGGCCAACCCGCCTTCGCCGCGCTGAAGATGGCGCTCTACATGATGCGCGAGGGCGGCTTTATTTCGGATTACGACCACAAAATCGGCGTTCATCTGGGCAAGATTCTCACCGGCGGCGACCTGACCCCGGGCCAAACCATGAGCGAGCAGCATGTGCTGGACCTGGAGCGCGAGGCCTTCCTGAGCCTTTGCGGCGAACGCAAAACCCTGGAACGCATTCACCATATGTTAACCACCGGAAAACCGTTGAGGAATTAGGGAGAGAATCATGGGCAATGTTTACGTAGTTTCGGCGGTGAGGACGCCCGTCGGCAAAGCTTTCAAGGGCGGCTTCACCCACTTCCGGCCCGATGATTTGGGCGCCATCGCCATGCGCGAGGCCATTCGGCGCGCGCCCGGCCTGAAAGAAGAGGAAATCGAGGACATCATCATGGGCTGCGCCATGCCCGAGGGCGAACAGGGCATGAACGTCGCCCGTATTTCACAGATGCGTGCCGGTCTGCCGGATTCCATTCCCGCGCTGACCATTAACCGCTTCTGCGCCTCCGGCTTGCAGGCGCTGGCCTTCGGCGCGGAACGCATCCGCAACGGCGACGCGGATGTAATTCTGGCCGGCGGCGCCGAGTCCATGAGCATGATTCCCATGGGCGGCAACAAGGTCGCGCCCAACCCGCATTTGGTCGACCAGCGACCCGAGGTCTACATCAACATGGGGCTTACCGCGGAAAAAGTGGCGGAAAAGTACGGGGTCTCCCGTGAGGATCAAGACCGGTTCTCCTGCGCCAGCCACGACAAGGCGCTGGCCGCCCAGGCCGCGGGCCGCTTCGATGAGGAGCTCGTGCCGGTAACCGTAAGCCACTCTCGCCTGAACGGCCACAAACCAGCCACGAGCGAATTCGAGGTAAAGGCCGACGAGGGCCCGCGCCCCGGCTCGACGCCCGAGGTATTGGCCAAGCTGAAGCCCGCCTTCAAGCTCGGCGGCTCCGTGACCGCGGGAAACAGCTCGCAGATGTCGGACGGGGCCGCGGCCGCGGTGTTGATGTCGGAACGGAAGGTCAAGGAACTGGGCCTGAAACCACTCGGCAGATTCACCCATTTCGCGCTGGCCGGCTGCCCTCCCGAAATTATGGGTATCGGGCCGGCCCTGGCCGTGCCCAAATTGCTCGCCAAGGCCGGGCTGACCCTCGACGACATTGGGCTCATCGAGCTCAACGAGGCCTTCGCCGCCCAAGCGCTCATGGTGATCCGCGACCTGGGCGTCGATCCCGAAAAGGTCAATGTCAACGGCGGCGCCATCGCGCTGGGGCATCCGCTGGGTTGCACCGGCGCCAAGCTGACCGCCACGCTGCTGCATGAAATGAAGCGCCGCGAAACCCGCTATGGCATCGTCACCATGTGTGTCGGCGGCGGCATGGGCGCCGCGGGCCTGTTCGAGTTGGTCGCCTGATTTCCCTCCCACATCCCGGTGGGCATCTGGTGATCGGAGCTGCATTCGTTCGACGAAAGTCCCGAACTATTGAATCCTGAAACCTGGACCAAGCCTTGATTTTGAAAACAGCCTAACCCCGGATTTCGACCGGCATGGCGGCTGGCAACCGCGAGAAGGAGTACAGATGAACGCTACTGCTACCCAGAAAGAGTTTGTAAAAGGCGGAAGCTTCCTGGTGGAAGAACACGAGTTGGACGCCATCTTCATTCCCGAGGAATTCGGCGAGGACGATCGCATGCTGGCCGAAACCGCTCGGGATTTCGTTGAAAAGGAAGTAGTTCCCAAGATCAAGCAACTGGCGGAGGGCCGCAACGAGGACATGGTCGCGGTTCTGAAAAAGAGCGGCGAGTTGGGCATGCTCAGCGCCGAGGTGCCCGAGGAATACGGCGGCATGAACCTCAAAAAAACCACCGCCACCCTCATGAGCGAGAATACCATTCATGACGCGGGCTTCGCGGTCTCGGCAGGCGCCCATTGCGGCATCGGCTCCATGCCGATCATCTATTTCGGCAATGCGCAGCAAAAGGAAAAGTACCTGCCCCGCCTGGCGACCGGCGAAATTTTGGCCGCCTACGCATTGACCGAAACCAGTTCCGGCTCCGACGCCATGAACGCCCGCACCCGAGCCGTGCTCAGCGAGAACGGCGACCATTACATCCTCAACGGCAGCAAGATGTGGATCACC
>JBGTRP010000395.1:0-7027 GCA_041940685.1 Acanthopleuribacteraceae bacterium | reverse complement strand
TGATTTCACCATCCATGGGCGTCATTCCATGGTCGGATACGACCAGTAGATTAGGCTCGCGGCCGGACCGCCGCATCAACTCCCCAACCCGGCCCACGATATCGTCGACCTGACGAAGCGCCTCAGTTACCTGAGGGGAGTCGGGACCGTGGTAGTGACCCTGTTTGTCCAGCATATCGAAATACAGTGAAATGAAGCGCGGGTTCGGAGGAGTTTCGGGCAACAGCCATCGGGCAAGCTGCTCCAACTTTTGGTCCACGGTGGTTGCGCTGTCGTAGGCATGGAAAAAGTCAGGTTGACGCCCGGGGATTTCACTGCCCACCCAAAAATAGACCGCTGTTTGGATGCCCGCGTCGCGGGCTTTGTCCCAAATATTTTCCGAGATGTACCATTCTTCATCGAGAACATGTTCCGGCTTGGCCTTGTCATAGAACTTCCCGGTAGCCGCATCGAACATCATATTTCCGGTCAACCCGTGCGTGGCCGGCATCATACCCGACACGAGAGAGTAGTGATTGGGAAAGGTAATCGAGGGATAAGCCGGAATCAGTCGCCCCGCCTTGAACCCACGCCCCATCATGCTTTGAATGTTGGGAGTCACGCCGCGATCGCTATAATCCCAACGAAACCCGTCGAAGCTGATGAGGATCAAAGGATTGTCCTCTGCTTGCGCCTGCCAAACACCGAGCAACATTACCAATAAGCCAAGAATCCGCAATGCCAACCGCCTCCTGTTTCCAAAAAATCCTATTACAAGAGGCCCCGTGGATCGCGCGCCTCATTCCCAATACCGATTTGCACCTGCCTTCAAGGATCTACGAGGCGGATCCGGTACTTCCAGGCCAGTATAGTTACCGCCACATTCGATGACAAGAATGGCCCGCGGATCAAGACGCTTCCCCCACCAATTCGCCAACCAGGTATTTAAAGTCCTTTGGCCCGAGCAGACGTCTCAGCGCGTCCGCGTATGTGGCCTGGTTCTGAGCGGCCAGGGGTTCGCACAAGGGCAAGGACACCAAAGCGTCCAGCTTGCCAAAATCCATGGCTCGAATCATGTGGTGGATCACCGGCAGGGAGGATGGGTTCATGGAGAGTTTCCGCAAACCAAGTTGGATGAGTAAGCAGGCATAGAGGGGGGAGGACGCGGTTTCCCCGCAGCAACTCACCTCGATGCCCTCACGGTTGGCGGCCCGCACCACGGAGGCAAGCAACCGGACAAACCCGGGATGAAAAGGACTGTAAAGGTAACTGACATCGTCATTGGCCCGATCGATCGCCAGAAAATACTGCAAAAGATCGTTGGTGCCGATGCTGAAGAAGCTCACCTCACGGGCGAGATAATCGGCGATCATGGCCGCCGACGGAACCTCCACCATCACGCCCATGCGGGGGGCATCCGCGAAGGGCAGCTTTTCCTCCCGCAGTTCCTGCTTGACGTTCTCGACGAAGGCCATGGCCTGACGCCACTCTCCCACCCCGCTGACCAGGGGGAACATGACCTGAATGTTGGGAAATTGATGGGCGGCGCGCAGGATGGCGCGCAATTGGGTTCGAAAAATATCGGGCCGCTTCAGGCAAAGGCGAATGCCCCGCAAACCCATCACCGGGTTGACTTCCTTTTCACGCACGAACCGGCGGTGGAAGAACTTTTCGCCTCCGAGGTCCAGGGTCCGAATGGTGAGAGGGCGGCCGTCCAAGTCCCGCGCAATTTGGCAATAGGTCTCGAAATGGACCTCTTCGCTGGGAAGATCCGGCTCGCATTGGAGAAACAGGAATTCGGTCCGGTAAAGCCCGATGCCCTCGGCTCCGTGAGCCAGGGCGCCCGGGACCTCGTGGGAAAGCTCGATATTGGCAAGCAATTCAACGCACAGGCCATCGCGGCTAATCGCGGGTTCGCCGATATCCTTGAGGTAGCTTGCCTCTTCCTTCTCATAAAGCCGGCTCAGACTCTTGAAGTGATTCAGCGTCTTGGGGTCCGGGTTGATAAAAACCTTGCCGCTGAAGCTGTCGATGATGATCAGGTCTCCCGTGCGCACGCATTTCGAAATATCGTGCAAGCCCACGACCGCGGGCAGATCCAAGGCCTTGGCGACAATCGTGGTATGGGTCGTTTGGCCGCCCATATCCGTGGCGAACCCCAAAATGCGGGGATTGTCAAAATGGGTGATATTGGAAGGCCCGAAATCGGCGCCAACCACGATGACATCGCTTTTCAGGTTCTTAAAGCCAAACTCCTTGACGCCCTTGAGGATATTCAACACGCGCCGACCCACATCCTTGAGATCATTGCCGCGCTCGGCAAAGTAGGGATCTTCCAGTGAGTTGAATTCGCGCAACAAGTTGACCAGAACTTGGCTGAACGCCCACTCCGCATTGCAGCTATGGGTGCGGATAAAGTTGATCGTCTCGTTTTTGAGGGTTCGGTCGTCCAGGAGTAAAATATGGGTGTCAAAAATGAAGGCGTGTTCTTCCCCGATTCGATCTTTGACTCGCTCCTTGATGGTCCGGATCTGGGACTTCGCCTTGGAAATCGCGTCGATAAAGGTGCGAACCTCGCCATCCAGGGCGTTTTCCTCAATGGCTTCCTCCACCGTGACGAGATCTTCGTCCAGGATCAGCAGAGCTTTCCCGATCGCGATTCCATTGGCAACGCCGACGCCCTTCAACATATCCATGTTTATTCGGATTCCTCAAACTTGGATTCGATCAGCTTGCCGATGCTTTCAACCGCCGCCTCCTCGTCGGAACCCTCCGCCTTGACGGTTACCCAACTCCCCTGATGCGCCGCCAACATCAATAATCCGAGGATGCTCTTCCCATTAACCTCATTCTCTCCCCTGGAAACGATGACCTCAGAGGAAAAATTATGGGCCAAATTTATTAATTTCGCGGCCGCGCGGGCGTGCAGACCCTTCTTGTTGGTGATTTCAAATTGGCGTTCGAGCATGTGCGACCTACAAACTCTCCCTTGCGATGCGAATCGCATCCTTACTTTGTTGAATCAACTTTTGGGCCGCCTCGGAAACCGTGATCTCGCCGGTGAGAGTCGATGCCCGAATCACCATGGGAATGTTCACCCCGGTAATAACCTCAATCTCCCCCGGCCGGTGGTGAGCCAGCGCGATATTGGTGGAGGACCCGCCGTACATATCGGTTAGCAGCAAAACGCCGCCTCCCCGGTTCAACTCGCGAATGCGCCTTCCCAACCGGTCTTTCTCATCGTCGATATCCGATTCCCAATCCAAACAGAAACAATGTACCCGGACGGACTTCCCTACGATCCGCCCCGCGGCCTCAACCAGGGATTCCGCTACCTCTCCCAGTGTGATGACAAGTATCTGTACCATGGTCCGCGATGGGTTTCCTTTCGCCTGGTATGTTCCTGAATTGGATTTGGTTCGATCATTCGCACGGATCTCTGTATTCCACCGTTTGGTGGAAACACTATAGCCTTAGAACCCTCATTGGGTCAAGCTTTCCAACAATTTCCGGCTGTCGGAAAACGCCCGATAATTTCCCGGTTTGGCCTAGCGGTTTTTGGGATGGGAAGCGCCTTCCTGATCGGTTCGATAAGGAATAGGGATCGAGGCCCGGGACCCGCCTCAGCGCGCCGCGAGCACCCCGTCACGCCAGGTCAAGTAGTCGGCCTCAAACCGCCTGGCCGCCTGAAGCGCCTTGACCCGCTCCAGGATTGCGTCCCGGGTTGCCGCATCCGGGGGAACCATGGCCTGAATCTTTGCGATCAGCTTTTCCACGTAGGCCCGCGCGGCCTCGGCCCGCGTCTTGAATAGCGCCTCATAGTCCGGGTCCATGCTCTGCAGGCCGGCCTGAATCATGGCGCCCAATCGTCTGGCGTTTTGGAGCGATTCCTTGATATTGCCCCGTCCCGTAATGGCGTTGCCCACGCAATACACGCCGGGCAATCCGCGCACCGCGCCGGTGAAGCGATCCTCCCAGGAGTAGAGCTCGCCATCCATGGGCACGCCGCTCAAGGGCTCGGGAATGCTGCCGATCGAACTGATCAGGGAAGCAGCGGCAACGGTTTCCATTTGACCCGTGGCCTTGAATTTCCCATCTTCAAAGACTTGTTCTTCGAAAATCACGCCCCGCACCGCTCCATTCTCCACCAGTATTTTTTTCGGAGCGCGTAGAGGATAAACCTCGAAACCATAGCGTTTGCGGGCATTGGCGATGATTTTTTCGCGAACTACCGCCGCCTTTTTCAGTTTTTCCGGAGTGGGATCATCGCCCAGGGGCACCAGCGGCATATCCCGCACGCGTTTGCGATAATACAGGCGGGCGGGCGCCATTTTCAGTTCCTCGTAGGTCAGGCCAAACCCGTCCAAAACTTTGAAAATACCCTTGTGCTCCAGGGAGACCACATCGGTTTCGAAGCCTCGCTCGCGCAGGGCGTCCATCACCATCTGAAACTGGCAGATTTTGGCCACGTCGATAGAAGCCAGGCCCCCGCCGATGATGATCGTCCCAGGCGAGACGCGGTACCTTTTGCCCGCGTAGTTTTTCTCGTGGTAGTGATTGAACCAATGGACAAAGGGGTTTTGGTAGAGGAAGCTGTCGTCGCGAACCTCGTCGACGCCATCCACCCGCAGGGGCCGGTCTCGCCAGGCGCCGTTGGCCATGATGACCATGGACAAGCCCCATTCCTCGATAAGCTCGCGCGCCGTGATGTGTTCGCCAAGGCGGCAATGAGGAATAAAGTGAATCGAGGGGTGGTTGATTCTGTTGTCGATCGCCGCCATCTCCTTGGCCTGAAGCTTGGCGTGCCAACGCGGCAACCCATCCTCTATTTTTCCGTAGGGCAGTGCGTTTTGCTCAAATAATAGGACCTCCATTCCCACCGTGGCCAATAGAGAAGCGATTTCAGAACCCGCACAGGCGCCGCCAATCACGGCCACTACATAACTTCCTTCCATAAATACCTCGGCTATTGATTGTGGAATGGGGAGCTTCTGCGATAGAGCCGGATTATACCATCCTCGCCTACCAATAAAACAAAGGGGCCGTTCTCGACTACCAAGATCTGAGCGTTTTCCAATACTTCCTCGGCAAAGCGACCCTCTTCGCCGCGGTACCATACCAGGGTTCCGCCATAACTGGGCACCAGCAATGCGAGATCCTGCCCCCAACCGATAAGGGACCTGGGCCGGCTGTCCATCCGTTTCCTTTGGAGTTGCTCACCGCGCTCACCGTAAACCGTGAGCGTCCTGGCATGGCTGGCCACCAAAAGACGCCAATTTTCACGGACCTTCAACCACAGGGGCGCGGTCGGCACTTCGATGCGCAAATCCCGTTGCCACCGCATCCGCCGATTCTCCCGCAAAACAATCAGCCTACCGTCTTCATACACCAGAGCCCAGGCGCCGTCGGGCGCGGCACGGAAAAAACGAGGGCGGGATTCCGGCGCCCCGGGAAGGCTAAACAGCAGTTGCTCCACCTCACTCATGGGCTCCCATGCCACCAGAGAGCCGCCCGCCCCGGCGAAGAGAACCAATGACTCGCGGGTGGCCAATGGAATGACGGGATGGTCGCGATGGAGGGAGAACTTGGCGGTTCCATCGGCGGCGTCCAAAATCCGGATCCGGTTCTCATCGGCGTAAACCAGGTCTTCGCCCAAGGGACGGGGCGGAACCAGGGGAGCGGGCATTTCCCGTTGCCAGGCAAGGTTTTCATTTTGATTCAAACGCCCCAGCAATTGATTGCCATCATGCACAAATACGCTGTCACCGGGACCCGTAAAGGCAATTTTGGGAGCAAAAGCCAGGGAGAAATTGCGCAACAAATTGCCCTGGGTGTCATAAACGTAAACCTGCTCACGAAAAAAAAACCAGCTTTCACCGCTGGATTTGAGCAGCACGGTCTCCGGCACATAGGAAATCTTCCACTGTCCATTGGGACGAGGCAACTCTAGGCCCAAAAGCATCAAGAAGATCGCAATCATGGGCCCATACTATAGCACTCGGAAAGAGAGCTCGCGCGAAAATTGGGTTTGTGGGAACGGCCGCAGCGTAAGGGAAAGCTGGGGCCGAAACGGACGTAAACCTCCAAGCGGAAACAGGCGGGCCCGGCTTTCGCAATCGGAGCGGCGAAGCCCCGCGGCTGGTCGGCCCCTTTGCCGCGAAGCCTCGCCCATGGAAGATCGCCTCGATTTGTAGGTGGAATTCGATTCAAGGCCCTGCTATAATGCGGAAGATTCGTGTGTGGTTGCCGATTTTTGATGATCACGGTATCAAGACAGATCGACCTTATTTGGGAAGCGGCGCGAGCGGCGCCCCCTGACCTTCGCCTCACGGCCTTCCTGCAGGAGCTTTGTGATTGTCTCGAGCTTGGAGTGGTAGAGCTCTCGGTATTGGTTACCGATGACGCGCGCATGCGTGTGCTCAATCGTGATTACCGGGGCAGGGACGCCCCCACGGACGTGCTGTCCTTCCCTTCCCTTGCCGCGCCCCTTCCGGACGGGGTTCGGCGCCTGGGCGACCTGGCGCTCTCCTGCGACCGCGCCGCCCAACAGGCGCGGGAGATCGGCCACTCCCTGGCATGCGAAATCCGGTTCCTCTGTTTACACGGGGTGCTACACCTGCTGGGTTACGACCATGAAACCGATAACGGCGAAATGTTACGCTATCAGAAACAACTGAAGAAGAAGCTCGCCAGCTTCTTTTAGTGGGGAGGAATGCGTCATTGGACGACCCTTCGAGTTTGAGCCTTGTCTTTATCTTCCTGATCATCATTTTTCGGTTGCTCAATAACTTGTTCATGGCCGGTTTCGCGGGGCTTGGCAGGATTTCTCTTTTGGCCATGGCCGAAAGGGCCAAGGAAAACAACAACCCGCTTTGGGTTTACCTGGACGACCCCCTGCGCCTCAATCTCGCGGGCCAAGCCTTCGACAAATTGGCGCTTTCCATCCTCGCCCTATTGGCCTTCCAGAACGCACGGCCCTTGGTCTGGTTCGACGCGCTTTGGGTGTTTCTCTACCTCTCGGTTGCCGATCTGATCATCCCCTTCGCGA
>JBGTRP010000394.1:0-7031 GCA_041940685.1 Acanthopleuribacteraceae bacterium | reverse complement strand
TGCGGGGTCACCTTTCTCATTTATTTAGAGGGTTTCGAGCAGTACCGCGGCATTTTTCTGGGAATGGTGATTGTCGTCATCATTGGCATGGTGGACGACAGCCTGGGTCTGGAGCCCCGACTCAAGTTTTTCGGTCAGGTGGTCGCGGCCCTGGCGGCCATGATGCTCAGTGATGTGAACATCGACTTCCTGGGCGGCGTGGTGGGTTCCAACTTCAGCCTTGGCTTTCTCTCCATCCCGCTGACCATCCTCTGGATCGTGGGCATCACCAACGCCATCAACCTCAGCGACGGGGTCGACGGACTCGCGGGCGGCATTTCACTGATCGCCTTCATCTGTTTCGGGTTCCTGGCCTACCAGCGCCAGGACTACGCCACCTTTACGCTGTGCCTGGTATTGACGGGCAGCATCCTGGCCTTTCTAAAGTACAACACCCATCCTGCCGAGGTGTTCATGGGCGACACGGGCTCGCTGTTCCTGGGCTATTGCCTGGGGACATTTTCCATCGCGGGCAATTTCAAATCGCTGACCGCCATGACCCTGCTCACCCCGTTACTCGTGCTGCTGGTTCCAATCGCGGACACCTTGTGGGCCATTATCCGCCGCATTCGGGAAGGGCGCAGCCCTTTCAGCGCGGATAAGATGCACTTCCACCACAAGTTGTTGGACCGCGGCATGGACCAATCGCAGACGGTTTCCTTTATTTACGGCATCTCCGCGGCGCTCAGCATCTGCGCCGTGGCGCTGGCCAACTCCACCAACCTGAAATTTTTGCTGGTGCCCCTGCTCTTCCTGGCGGTCAGTCTATTTTTTGCCCAGGTATTTGGATTTCTGGACCTGGCTCGGTGGACCGCGCGGTTCACCCGCCACTTCGACGATTGGTTCCCCTTCCACACCCAACCCTTTCTGGGCAAGCTCTCCCTGCGGCTGGTGCAGGCGGGCACGGCGCTGTACGCCTTTGTCTTTGCGCTGGGCCTATCCCTGGTGTCGCTCAACATTCTTTTCATCGCCCTGACCACGGTGATCCTGATCTGTTACCTGGCCGTCACCAAGGGCCGCAACGGTCAAAGCTACATGATCTTCAGCCTGTTTTTCCTGGCCGCGGTAATGGTGCTGGTGGTCAGCCATTTTCAGGATCAGCGGCCCTTTTTGGTGGCCGGTTTCAATTACCTGGAACCCGCGGGTTTCATCCTGCTGACTCTCGGCATCTTCGGCAAAATCATCTTCAAGAAAACCAAGGAAATCATCCTTACCACGCCGCTGGAGTTTTTCATCTTCCTGGTTCTGGTCTCCATCGCCCTGGTTCCCCAGGATATCCGCGGCGAATACAATCTGGTCCACAATACCCTGCGCACTTTTTTCCTGTTCCTGGGTTTCAAAGTGATCGTCCTCAACGGCCAGCAGAAAAAGCCCGCCGCCATTCCTATTCCCGCCTCGGGTCAGGCGGGCTGATCTCGGGTGTCGAGGCCCATCCACCGCGAGGGCGGTTCGCGAATCCGCGGAGTAGGGTTTGAATGGAGCGTGCGCCATGTTTGAAGTGATCGATTACGAGGGCCTGCTAGCACGAGAGAAAGCGCTGCGGGAGGAGTTCCACGCCAAGCAACCCTTTCACTACCTCAGGCTTGAGAACCTGGTCTTCGAGGAACGGGCGCGGCAAATCCATGAGGAATTCCCACCCATCGACCCGGAGAACTGGGTCGATTCCAACGGTCTGCACCAAAAGAACAAGTGGACCAATCCGATTGTCAAGGGTTCGGTGGCCGAACGTTTTTTTCAGGAGGCCAACGCGCCCGAGTTCCTGGCCTTTATCGGCCGAATCACGGGAATTCCCAAACTGCTCGGGGACGAGAGTTTTTTCGGCGCTGGTTATCACCAGACCCGTGATCAGGGTTTCCTGAACGTCCATGTTGACTTCAACAAGCTGATGGGCACCGATCTCGATCGCCGCCTGAACCTACTCCTGTTCCTCAACCCGGATTGGAAGGCCGCTTACGGCGGCGCCCTGGAGCTGTGGGACATGGAGCAACGGGTTTGCCTGGAAAAAATTCTACCCGGCTTCAACCGCTGCGTGATCTTCGAAACCAACGACATTTCCTACCATGGGCACCCGGAACCCGTGAACACCGGCAACACCACAACCCGCAAGTCGCTGAGCGTGTACTACTACAGCGAGGGCCGGGACGATGGCGCCAGCACTCGGGAACACAACACCCTATACGTCAACACGCAGGGTGCGCGGGGCACGGCCAAGATCGCGGGCAACGCGGTGCGCGAATCCATGCGCAGGGTGCTGAAAAAGCTGAAGAACTAAGGCTTGGCATGGGCTAAAAGTTCGTCATAAATCAGGGCAACACTGTCGGGAAGCGGATAGTCTTGCAGCTTGGCCTTTATTTCCGCCTTGTTCCCATCCAGAGTTTCCAGCGCGCCCCAGAGCTTCTCCTCGGACAAGCTGTCTTCATCGAGCACCCGGCTCAGGCCTTGGTTCGCAAAATGGCGGGCATTCACCACCTGGTCGCCCCGGCTCGCTTTTTTGGAGAGTGGAATCAGGATATGCGGCTTTTGCAGGGCGATCAGTTCGTAGATCGAGTTGGCGCCCGCCCGGGAAATCACCACCTCCGCGCATGCCATTACATGCGCCAATTCCTCGTTGAGATAGGAAAATTGCCGGTAACCGGGCCGGTCTTCAAAGGCCTGGTCGACCTTTCCCTGGCCGCAAAGATGCACCACCTGCCATCGCTCCAGGATTCGCGGCAATAGGTTCCGCACCGCGCGGTTGATGGGCGCCGCGCCCAGGCCACCGCCGAACACGAGGATCACCGGCTTCTCCCGGTTGAAGCCACAGAGCCGCAAACCCTCCTCGGCGTTGCCGGTAAGCAGGTCCGCGCGAATGGGCGATCCGGTCACCAGTACTTTTTTGCGGTTGCGAAAAAAGCTGGCGCATTGAGGAAAGGTCACGCAAATGCGTTTGGCGAAGGGAAAGCTGAGCCGATTGGCCAGGCCGGGCGTGAGGTCGGACTCATGCGCGATCACGGGAATCCGATTGAGCCAGGCGCCCACCACGATGGGAAAGGCCACGAAACCGCCCTTGGAGAATACGACGCTGGGCCTGATTTTCCGGCACAGAAGGGCGGCTTGAAGGATGCCCCATGGGATGCGGAACAGGTCCCAAAAATTTTGCCAGCTAAAGTAGCGGCGCAACTTACCCGTGGCCACCGCGTGGTAGGGCAGTCCCCGTTTTTCGATCAGCTTCCGTTCGATGCCGTTGGCGGAACCCGCGTACGCCACGGACCAACCCTCGCGCCGCACGCGTTCGATGATGGCGAGATTGGGGGTGACATGACCGGCTGATCCTCCGCCCGTAAAAAGAATCGTTCCCCTCGGGCCTTCTGACTTGCTCTCTTTTTCTTCGGCGTCACGCATGGCGTTTTCCTTCCTCGACAGGCTGGTCGTGAGGGCCTATATCTTATCTCAAAAAAAGCCGGCGGCGCGGAATGGGAACAAGCAGAAAAGGGCAGAAGTAGAATCAAATTGGATACGGAAAAATATTCAATGGAATCGCCGCTCAAATCATCCCCGCCGCCCCAGTCCGCAATTGCTCCGGGTCGAGAGCCTCGGAAGCCGGGCATTGTGATAGGATTTAAATTTCTGGTTTTCATTACCCGACCGCGGCTTTGCAGCGGGAAACCCATGGCGGGTAGCCCCATTTCATCCTCTGAGGGATGGTGTGTGTTTGGTGATTAAGTTGCGCTTCGAGGCTCCTGGAACGAGATTATGGTCTCCACTGATCCTGGGTCTATTGGCCATCGCCACCGACTGCCGCCCTAATGCGGCAACGCGCGATTTGGCCTTTCACCGCGCGTGGAACGCCATGGAGCAGGGCCGCAACGATTGGGCGCGGTTCTTTTTTGAGGCGGACCTCGAAACACATCCCCGCAGAACGGCATCCTGGAGAGGGCTGGGCATCGCCCACTTATCCGGCGATGACGGCAGCGTGGGAGAGGCGATCGCGGCATTCCGCGAATACCTGGCATTGAATCCGGAAAACGTCGAGGTCCAAATCAGGCTCGCCAGGGCCCTGCACTTCATGGGTCAATGGGAAGAGGCCCTCGCGATTGCCCTACCCCTCCAGCAACAACCCGAGGCCAAACTGCTGCTCGCCAAAATTTACCTGGACAGAAATGCCGAGCGCGCATTGCCTTGGATCGAGGAGGCCTTGGACAGCCATGCCAATGGTTTTCCCGTGCATTTGGTTGCGGCAAAAATCTATTTTGAATTGGAGGATTTGGATAAAACCAAATTCCAGCTTCAAAAGGCCATGGCAAGCGATTCTCTTCAACCACAGCCTTACTTTCTACAAGCGCGAGTGTGGCAAATGGAAAAAGCGGGGGAGAAGGCGCGACAAGCATTAGAGATTTACACAACGCTTCAAAAATTATTCCCAAAGGGAAAATCGAGCGCGAGGTCCTCCTGGGAGCAATTGAGGATTCTGCGGTCTTTGGAGCCCAACATTTTGCGAGACAATGTCCCTTTCCTAAAATTTAAGGCCCGGCTCCTGCTGGAAACTGGCGCGATTGAAGAAGCGGATCCCTTGTTGGAAAAACTCACCAGCATCCCTCATGTCAGCGAGGCCGACTGGGCAATGTTGGGAAGCACTAGCCTGGCTCGAAGATTGATAGACCCGGCGCGGCGTTGTTTTGAGCGCGCTTTGGCCCTTAACCCCGATAATTTTTCGGCGCGCGCCGGTCTTGCCCAACTCAGCCTCCTGGACGGGGACGCGGATACCACGAGTCGAATGATCGCGCGGGCCTTGGAAGATCATCCAAGACACGCGCCCTTCTACTATCTCGCTGGACTGGCCGCAATTTCGAGAAACCAGGAGTCAGAAGGGTTAGGCTTTTTTGAATCCGCGCTACATTGGGCGCCCTGGCAGGCCAACTACCGCATCGCCGTCGCCGATCTTTTCCTCGCGCGGGGAGAACGCGACCAATTTCGAAAAGTAGTCAGCGAAGCAAAGGGCAAAGACCCCATCATGGAGGCCTACAAACAGAAACACGGCTTGAATGACGGGGAAACGAGGACCAGATGGTAGAGAAAAGGCGTGTTCACCAAGGGTTTCCCCTGAGGTTGAAGTCCGGTTGCGGTCTACCCTGGCTGGTTTGGCTTTGGTCTCCCATCCTATGGTTTTGTTCGCACCAACCCGATCCCGCCCCCTCTGCAATAGCGGGCAAAAAAAGTAACCCAACCGGTTGGTTCCTAGAGGTCTCGCATGAGATGGGCATCGATTTTCTCCATCAGGACGGCCGCTCCGGACAGAGATATTACGTGGAAACCGCGGCCAGCGGAGGCGGTTGGCTGGATTTCGACAATGACGGGGATTTGGATCTCTATCTGGTCAACGGAGCCCTGACCCCGGGAAGCCCGGGTCGTGTGCCGCCCCGAAACGCCCTGTACGAAAACCAGGGCGGTCATTTCGTGAATATCACCGAACGGGCCGGGGTGGGCGATTCGGGCTACGGCATGGGTTGCTGCGCCGGAGATTTCGACGGAGACGGCCTGCTGGACCTATTCGTGACGAATTACGGTGAGGACCGACTATTCCACAACCTGGGAAGCGGCCGCTTCGAGGAGGTTGGGGCCAGGGCCGGGGTCGCGGGAGCACGCTGGGGAACCAACTGCGCCTTTGGCGATGTGGACGGCGACGGAGACCTGGATCTTTACGTGGCCAATTACGTGGCCTTCGATTTTGAGGAAAATCCAACTTGCGGAGACCGCGTACGGAACCAGAATTGGTATTGCAGGCCGACCCGGTTCCAGGGCCAGGCGGATTATCTCTACCTCAACCAAGGGGATGGGACCTTTGCGGAGGAAGGCGCGCAACGGGGGATCGACCAGGGCCCTGACGAAAAAGGATTCGGCGTTTTGATGAGCGACGTGGATTTTGACGGGGATTTGGACCTCTTCGTGGCCAACGATGGCGCCATGAACCGTTTTTACCGCAACAAGGGGAATGGATTCTTCGAGGATCGATCGCTGATGAGCGGGTTTGGCTTTAACCAGGATGGCCTCGGCGAGTCCGGTATGGGCATCGACGCCGCGGACGTCAACGGCGACGGCCGTTGGGATTTTTGGGTAACCAATTATTCCTTCGAGACCCACACTCTTTACCTGGGCGGGGAAGACCTTTTTTTTGAGGATGAAACCAACGCGGCCGGTATCGCGGATCCGTCTTATATTCCGGTGGGTTGGGGGGTGGCCTTCTTCGATTACGACAATGATGGCGACGCCGATGCCGCGGTAGCCAACGGCCATGTGATGGACAATATCGAACAATTCGAACCGGGCATCACCTATCCCCAGCCCAATCATCTATTTGAAAACGATGGCGGCGGCGTGTTTCGGGATGTGAGCGCTCTCGCGGGCGAGGCCTTTCAAACCCCCAAGGTGAGCCGTGGCTTGGCCGTGGGCGACTGGAACAACGACGGCCGCGTCGACCTGCTGATCACCAACACCAACGGCCGTGTCGACCTCCTGGAAAACCGATTGATCAACCAAAACCATTGGATCGGAATCTCCTTGCGGGGACCAACGGCCAACCCTTTCGCCATCGGCGCGCGCGTGGTTTTGAAATACGGGCAGAGGCGGATGATGCGTGAGGTCCGCGCAGGTAGCAGTTTTCTCGCTCAAGCCGATTTACGCCTTCATTTCGGGCTCGGTAGGCACTCGGGCCCGGTTCTCGTGGAGATTCACTGGCCCGACGGCAGGCGCCAAATTGAGCATCTGGCCGAAATCGACCGTTATTGCACCCTTCATTACCAATCACCTAACCGCCCCTAAACAGGTTCTCGAAACGAAAGAATGGATCAGCCGAAACTGGTAGGAGACATTGTTAAAACCTGGGAGCATTTCGCCAAAGGGAAACAAACAATTGTATTCGCATCAGGTGTGAAACATTGAATAAGGTCATGACTATAAAGGAATAATAGACTATAAACATATTGATAAACTTGTCTAATTATAGTTCTTCACATAGT
>JBGTRP010000393.1:0-7036 GCA_041940685.1 Acanthopleuribacteraceae bacterium | reverse complement strand
GTATTATGGGATCGCGACCATGCTATAGAGGTTTCGGGTAACTAGCTGGAATGTGGCCGACGAGGGTTGATAAAGCCCGCGGCCGTAGGGAGGAAAGCTTGAGACATATTGAACGAGGACCCCGATATTTGATCTTGATCGTTCTGGCCTTCCTGGTGTCCGGATTCATGTTCGCGGACGGCCCGGCAGCGGATGCGGGGGAGGACGACCATGGAAAAACCGAGGAGCACGGCGAGGAAAAGGCGGATGGGCACGCCAAAAAGTCTCATAAAAAACACAGCAGCAGGCTGTCCGACGAAAATATCCCGCTCGACCCCGACAATGTCCCCGACCGGCCCAAACCCCTGATCGAATGGGGCGAACCGTTCAAGGGGACCGGCACTCTCAGTCCCGGGTTTGAACTGCCTACAGGCGCGGTTTGGCAGCCATCTCTGCTGGTTTTTGGCACCTTGCGAACCGGGATCCAGAGCAATGATCTGAACGATGCGCGGGTAAGCGAGGCCGTGGCCCGGCTGGACCTATTCTCCAACCTGCAACTGTCCGGCTCGGAAAGGCTGGTGTTGGGATTCCGGAACTTGGACCAGGATGGCCGCTTCACCAGTTATATTATCGATTCGGAGGTTCCGGGCCTTGAAGAGGGCGGCCAAGAGGAGTTCAACGCCGAAATCGGCAGCCTGTTTTTCGAGGGCGATTTCGGCGAGATCTTTCCCAATTTAAGTCCCAGGGATTTTAAAGCCACCGATATTGGCTTCGCCATCGGTCGCCAGCCGCTCTTCTTCCAAGAAGGTATGCTGATCAACGATTCGGTCGATGGCATCGGGCTGACGCGCAACACCTTGCAGCCAGGCAATTCCTCTAACTTGCGCCTGACCTTCTTTTACGGATGGGACAATGTCAACCGCAACAACGGTATCGCGGATTCCGGCAGGCTCTACGCGCTGCTGAGCTCCGCGGATTTCCGGCGCTCCACCATGGATGTGGATGTGGCCTATGTGGAGGGTGGAAACGGTTTTGCCGACCTGTTTGCCGGTGGAATCAGCGCGGTTCAGCGGATCGGCCTGATCAACACTTCCTTTCGGGTGCTGGCCTCTTCCGCCTCCGGGGGTCTGGCGCCTGACAGCGATGGTCTCCTGTTGTTCAGTGAGGTTTCCTGGACGCCTCACTACAGTCATGACTTGATCTACATCACCAGCTTTTGGGCCATGGACGAGTTTACGCCGGTAGCGAGCGGACCCTCCAACGGCGGTCCTCTCGGCCGCGCGGGCATCAACTTTGCCGCCGTGGGATTGGGCAATTACGGCTCGCCGCTTTCCGGTCAGGCAAATGATGTCGCGGGCGGCGCGATCGGTACGCAAATGTTCTTTGATCACACCCGTAAACAACTGCTGATCGAATTTGCCGGTAGGGTGGGCACCGCGTCCAACATCACCAACCAGTACGGGGGAACCCTGCGCTATCAAATGGCAGTCGGACGGCGGCTAGTGTTTCAGTGCGATGCCTTCGTCAACTACCGCGAGGAATTGGACGAAACCTTTTTTGGCGGTAGGGCGGAGCTTCAGGTCAGGTTTTGAGCATGCAACCCGAAAGGACCCCGAACCAACAATGGAGAACGTATGCGCCCCCCGGTTCTCGCGCCGGGCGGCGCCAGGGATTTAGGGTCGGCCTAGGCCTCTGCTTTTCCATGGGGCTATTTGTCGCCGGATTTGGTCAAGATGCCGATGTCGGGAGTTTCGCGCGCCACGATCCCGCCAAAATCGTGACTACCGAATTCACGAAGACGCCCTGCCGGGAATGCCATGCATCGGAGTACGAGGTATGGCGGCTAACGCCTCATGCCACGGGTTTCAAGGAGCTGCATCGCAAGGAGAGCGCGGAGGAAATCGCGGGAAGGATGGGGTTCAAGCTCATCAAACGCGATAGCCTATGCCTTTCCTGCCATTACACGAGCGTGGAGAAAAGCGGCGTGCTGCGCGCGGTCTCCGGCGTATCCTGCGAATCCTGTCACGGACCGGGCAGAGATTGGGTGAACGTTCACAACGACTACGGCGGCAAAGGCTTCGACCATACCAATGAAACCGCTGAACACAAGGCCGCCCGTATCCAGCAAAGCCGAGATGCCGGCATGTTGCGGCCCTCCGATATCTATCCCGTGGTGGCCAGTTGCTACCAATGTCATTTGGTCAACAACGAGAAATTGGTGAATGTAGGCGGCCACAATACCGGTAGCCGCGGTTTCGAATACGTGGAGTGGTCTCAGGGTCAGATTCGCCATAATTTCCTGCAATCCTATTTAACCGGCGATGGCAGGGAGAATGCCGAGCGCTCGATCGAGCACAAGCGGGTGATGTACGTGGTTGGTGCGGCGGCTGGGCTGGAATACGCCTTGCGGGGAGTGGCCGAGGCCAAGGAGAAAGGGCGTTTTTTCAGTGCGATGCTGCGCTCGGTAAAGGACGCCAAAAAGCAGATGGGCCGCATTGCGCGGCTTTTACCCATGGAAGAGCTGGGTGGGATGCTGAAAGCCAGCAAGGTGGATCTCAAGCTGGGCAATGCGGAGGCCCTGCTCGCTGCCGCGGATGAAATCGCCAAGCTCAACCAGGGATTCCTGGACAAGTACGGGGGCGCCGATCTACAGCCGGTCGATGCGTTGTTGCTCGGCACGCCCCTCGCCGAGGCGGATGAAGAAGAACCCGGGGAAGAATCGGAAGGACCGGGCGCTGATCAGGTAGCGGAAGCAGAGCATACAGCGCCGGTCCAGCAAAATGAAACCCCGCGAACAGACCCGGGCCCAACCGCTCCATCCGGAGAGACCCGTAAGGCGCCCGTTCGCGCGGCGACCCAGCACAAAGCCGTGGGAACGCGCAAGACACGAATCCGGCCCCTATCCTCCTTCAAAACCGTGGGACCATCAAAGTGCGTTAGTTGCCACGATGAGGCCGATGCCTGGTGGATCGGCGATCCCCATGGCCTTTCGGTTGATCCCTTTTTCGATCAGCGGCCTAAAAACGTCAAGATTGCCCGACTCTATGGGCTCACGCCTTCCTCGATGCTGCGCGGCAACCAGGTCTGCATGGACTGCCATGGCTCGGTCATCTCCGGCAAGGAGAAGCGCGAGGTCAATGACGGCGTCGGCTGCGAAAGCTGTCATGGCCCCGGGGATTCCTATCTGGATCCCCATCAGGAAGGTGAAAAAGAGCTCGGGCTGAAGCGGCCCGGTTACCTGAAGGCATTGACGCTTGGAATGAACGAATTAAAGAACCCCGCCGCCAGGGCAAAGGCCTGCGTTTCCTGTCACTACATCACCGATTCCAGGCTGATCTCCTCAGGCCATCCCACGGGCGAGGGCTTCGATTACCTGGGTGGGTTGACCAAGATCAAGCATTGGCAAGGCGCCGTTCATGAACCGGGGCCTTGGCGTCAGGCGGTGCATGCGCTCCTGGCCACGAGAGGACCGGTTCCTGATGTGGCTCCACCCCCGGCCAGCCAGGCTGGTTCGGGCAGTGTTGGAAACACTCCATCCGGCGGGATAGAGCCCCCTGCATCTTCCGATTCAGGATCCTCCACCAGCGCGCGGCCCCCATCGTCAGGGAGCCAAAGCCAGGCATCCCGTCCATCATCTGGCCGGCCGGCCTCGGACTCCTCTTCAACGGCGGCCTCCACGCAAAACACCGATCCGCTGCCGCCCTCTTCGCTGCCCGGGTTCCCCGAAATTACCGAGGACACATCGGTTGAAGATATTCTGCTCCTCCTCAAGCAGAGGCTTGAACTGCTTCACGGCAGGGTGCGCGAGTTGGAAAAAGGAGAAAAGCCATGAGTGTCGGAGGGCCTCCGGAAATCGGAAAAACCATGCTTAAGCGCATGGAACAGTATCGCGATCGTTGGACCTCCTACGGGGCGAATACGGGAATTGTCACCATTTCCGACAAGCCCACGCCGGAGGAACTGAAAACCTATGAAATTTTCCAGGATTACGACAATCGTTTCCTGGAGAAAATCAGCCCGGACGTTTCCATTGCCATGTGGAAACAGGATTCCGTTCTTTTCGAGGCGGGTAGCTATATTGACCTGGCCTTTTACCTGGCCAAGGGTGAGGTGGAAATTGCCTTGCAACTGCCCGATGGAGAAGAGGCTCCCGAGCAAAAACCCATTTTCGAGAAAAGCGCCGAGTCCGATGCCTTCCCGCCCACCGACGGCACCGTGATTCTCGATATCAACAAGCTCAACGAAACCATGGCGCCGCGTTCCGGCAACGAGATCACCTTCCTGGCCAATATGGATTTCAATCTGCCCAAGGGCGGCAAGGTCAAGCTGGCCACGGGCGATCTCTTTGGCGAAATCGGCGCGCTTAGCGGTTGGCCTCAATCCGTTACCGCCCGTACTCTCACCGACTGTCTGCTGGTCCAGGTGCGCCTGCCGGCCCTGCGCATGATGCGGCGGAAATCAAAGGCGCTCAAGCAAAGGCTCGACCATCTTTATAAGGAGAGGTCGCTGTTCTCCCAACTCAAGAGTACGCGCATGTTCCAAGGCTGCGACGACCTTTTTCTCGAACGTATGAAAGAGTCGGTTTCCTTTGTTTCCTGCGATCCGGACGAGGTGATCGTCAAGCAGGGAGATCGCGTCGACGCGTTGTACTTGGTGCGTTCCGGTTTCGTAAAGTTGGTTCAACGTTTTGGCGAGGGAGAACTCGTGGTGTCCTATCTGTCCAAGGGAATGACCTTAGGCGAAATCGAGCTGATGGCGGAGGGGCTTACCACATGGGAGTCCACCGCGGTATCCGTCAAGTACGCGGAGCTGGTGAAAATCCCGGGCGAGACCTTCCGCTCGGTGCTGGAACAGTACCCCGAGGTGGAAGAACGGCTCTGGGAGGATGCGGGGTCCCGCATCAAGGAAATCGGTTCCAGCAAACGTCAAATCCATCGTTCGGAGTTTCGCCAGGCGGCCCTGGATCTGGGTTTGGTGCAAGGCAACAGCATCCTGGTAATTGATCTCGACGCCTGTACCCGTTGCGATGATTGCGTGCGCGCCTGCGCGGCCACCCACGGCGGGCGCCCGCGCTTCGTGCGCGAGGGACACAAACACCGAAACCTGCTGATCGCCAAGTCCTGTTACCATTGCCGCGATCCCGTTTGTCTGGTGGGCTGTCCCACGGGCGCCATCCATCGGGCGGGCGTAGGCGATGTGGTGGAAATTAGGGGCGATGTCTGTATCGGTTGTTCGACCTGCTCCAACAACTGTCCCTATGATGCGATCGTCATGCATGAGACGGGCGACGTTTGGCCCGGCAACATGGTTCCCGTGGGCTTGCGCGGACAGAAAAGGTTTGTGGCGAGCAAATGCGATTTATGCCATGATACCGGCCATGGTCCCGCCTGTGTATCGAATTGCCCCCAAGGTTGCGCCAGTCGGGTAGGATCGCTCGACGATTTTCAAGAGCTCCTATTTGTAAAGGATTGATGGGGATGGGGAGCGGAGATTTGCCCAAGGGAAAACGGCAACGCAAAACGCCTTGGCTCTTTTGGCTGGCGCTCGTGGCTTTGGCGCTGGCGCTATTGGTAAACTTGCTATTTTTCGAGCTGCGTCCGGGCAATGCCTGGGGTATGGCGTACGGCATCGCGGCGGCTCTGATCATGCTCGGCGTATTTGGGATCGTTCCGAGACGGCGCACCATGCGGCTCTCCTCCCGGTTGCGCTTGGGCAGGGCCTCTTTTTGGCTGAATTTCCACATTTACGGCGGCACGCTGTTCTTGTTGTTGATGTTCATGCACGCGGGCATGCGGCCGCCGGTGGGAGCGCTCACCCTCTGGCTTTGGATTTTGAGCATTTGGACGGTGGTGAGCGGTTGGGCGGGGTTCTTGTTGCAACGCTGGATTCCGCGCGTGTTGTCCTCGGGCCTGTCCATCGAGGTCAATTACGACCGCATTCCCGAGTTGATCCAGGATATCCGCGAGCGCGCCGATCGTTTGATCGAAACCTGCGACGAACCCATCCGGACCTTCTACCAACGAGAATTGGCCTCGGTGATGGAGGCGCCTCGACGGCGACTGATCTACTTTATCGACATCACCGGGGGAATTCAAAACCGGGTGGGAAGCCTGGACTTCCTGCGTGGTTTTTTAAACCCGAGCGAAAAGAAGAAGTTGGCTCAACTGGAAAGGCTCTACAAGACCAAGCTGGAGATCGATGCCCATTACACTCTGCAGCAGGCATTGCGCTGGTGGTTGTACGGCCATGTCCCGTTTTCGCTCATTATGTTGGTGTTCGTGGGCCTACACATCTTCACGGTCTTGCGGTACTGAGGCGAGGTGTTTGGAGTGACCAGGATAAATACGGACAGAACGAGGCCCCGCGCCGCAAACCCGAGCGCGTGGAAAAGTCGGGGTGAAAGGCCATGAAGGAAAATGGAGCGCCACCCAAGGGAACCTTCGGCAAGCCCAGACTTCCCCTTACCAGGAAATACCTTTTTCCAGGCGGACGTTTTCGGCCTATTTGGCTGGGGCTGATTCCCGGGCTGATCTTGCTAGGCTTTGCCGTTTACAATACCTGGTTTCAGAACTCAGGTTTCCTCTCTAATGGACCGCTCTCCTCGAGTCATGCCGCGTTGGAGAGCGATTGCGCCTCCTGCCACACCCGTTTTTCCGCCTTGAGCGAGGACAAATGCGGGGTTTGCCACGAAAAAGTGGGCGATCCTGTCGGCGTATTCTCGTTTGCAGCACATACCGTTTACCGTAGCGGCGACCTGGGCAGGGTGGAGGCCGCGGCCGAGAGCCCAACCTGCAACCAATGCCATGTGGAGCATCAGGGCCGCGAAGCGAGAATGACGAATGTGAGCGATGCCCGGTGCCTGGGCTGCCATGAATACGGCTCCTTCAATCAAAACCATCCCCAGTTCGCCTTTGCGGAGAAAAAGGAAGTCGACGATGCGCGCCTTAAGTTCACCCATATTTTTCACATTCGCGAGGTGATGAAGCGCGGCGATTTGATAGATGTGGAAAAGGCCTGTCTCACCTGTCACAACCCCGAGGGAGAGGGTGCGCATTTT
>JBGTRP010000392.1:0-7043 GCA_041940685.1 Acanthopleuribacteraceae bacterium | reverse complement strand
GTCTTCATTATCGAAACGCCGGGCGGCGGCGGTTTTGGCGACCCGCGGGAGCGACCCGCCGAGAAACATGGCGGCTGATCCTCAAGCGCCAAAGGCGCGCCGCGTGGGCTCGGCGCCTTTCCTCGCGAGCGCCGGCCTAACTTTGAATTTCACTGGGAATAATGCTAAAACCAAGCCTTGCTGAACGGTCCGGCGGCGCGGATCGCGGCCGTTCCGAATCGCGCCGCGCGCGCGGTGGCCAGGCGAAAGAGGGGCAGTTCGCCCTCTGAACCCGCGCGGGGTCCGCAATTCCCCATGGCGAGAGGCCAGGCGCATTTGCGCCCCGGCCTGAAGGAGGAAACCGATGTATTTCAAGGCTCTGGCCTTTTTGGAGGAATTGGGGCTGTCCCACACGATCAGCTCGCTCCTGGCCTACGCCACGGTCTTGACCCTGCTGCTCGCGGCTTGTTTCCTGGCCAACCTCATCGCCAAACGGCTGATCCTGCGCTTGTTGCGATACATGGTGCGCAAAAGCAAGAACAAGTGGGACGACGCGCTCATGGCGCGAAAGGTGTTCGAGCGGCTCTCCCACCTGGCCCCGGCCCTGATCATCTTCCTCTACGGAGACCTGATCCTCAACGAAGGCCACCATCCGGATCTGGTGGAGGTCCTCAAGCGCACGGCCATGGTGTACACCTTTCTGATCGGGGCCTCGGTGGTGAGCGCCTTTCTGAACGCGGCCGCGGATATTTACCAGGGCTTCGAAATCTCCAAAAATCGCCCGGTCAAGGGCTACATCCAGGCGCTCAAGATCTTCTTATACCTAATCGTCGCGATCCTGGTCATTTCCAGCATCATCGATCAGTCGCCCAAGCTTTTGCTCAGCGGCCTGGGCGCCCTGACCGCGGTCATCCTGCTGATTTTCAAGGACAGCATCTTGGGTTTTGTGGCCAGTATCCAATTGGCCTCCAACCAAATGATCCGCCCGGGCGACTGGATTACCGTACCCAAGGCGCACGCGGATGGGGATGTGGTGGATGTATCCCTGACCACGGTCAAGGTTCAGAACTGGGACAAAACCATCACCAGCGTCCCGATCTACTCCCTCATCTCGGATTCGTTCACCAATTGGCGCGGCATGGCGGAGTCGGGCGGAAGGCGCATCAAACGATCCATCAACATCGAGATGAGCTCCATCCGCTTCTGCGACAAGGAAATGCTGGATAAGTTCGAGAACATCCGCCTGATCGCGGACTATATCAAAGGAAAAAAGAAGGAGCTGGCGGATTATCGGCGCGAAAAAGGCATCGCCGACGAGGACAACGTCAACGGGCCCCAACTCACCAATATCGGAACCTTTCGCCAATATATCGGCGCCTACCTGCGCGGCAATCCCCTCATCCACCAGGACATGACCCTGCTGGTGCGCTATTTGGCGCCGACTCCACAAGGTCTTCCCATCGAAATTTACGTATTTTCCAAAGACCAACGCTGGGCGTATTATGAGAATATTCAGGCCGATATCTTCGACCATCTGTTGGCCGTGGTTCCCGAGTTCGGCTTGCGCGTGTTCCAAAACCCCAGCGGGAACGATATGCGGGCCATTCAGCTTCGCGGCGAGCCGCCCCGGCCCGAATCGCAAGGAGGAAGCCGTTCATGAAAACCGCCTTTATCATGGACCCCCTGGAGCGGGTGAAGGCCCATAAAGACACCAGTTATTTCCTCATGCTCGCGGCCCAGGAGCGGGGCCACGAGGTTTACCACCTGGACCAGGGTTCGCTTTCCGCGGAGGATGGCCGCGTCTATGGCGAGGCCACCCCCACCCGCGTTCACGCCGATGACCGCAAGCCCTTTTCAACGGAATCGGGGCAGCGCCTCGCTCTCCATGACATGGACCAAGTTTGGATCCGCACGGACCCTCCCTTTGACCGCACCTATTTCTACACCACCCTCCTGCTGGATCTGCTGCCACCGTCGACCAAGGTGATCAACCGGCCCGCGGGCCTGCGCAACTGGAACGAAAAACTGGCGGCCCTTTTTTTTCAGGACTTCACGCCCTCCACCCTGGTTTCCTCAAACGAAGCGGAAATCAAGGCCTTTATGGAAGCGCGCGGCCGCATCACCCTCAAACCCATAGACGGTCATGGCGGCCGCGGCATCTTTTTTCTGGAACCGGGCATGGCCAACCTCGATATGCTGATCCAAATGGCCACCCATGACGGCCGGCGCCGCATCATTGCGCAGGCCTACGTGGCCGAGGCCCACAAGGGAGACAAACGTATCCTGCTGCTGAATGGAGAACCCCTCGGCGGTATTCTCCGGCTCCATCCGGAGGGCAAGGAGCTCAACAACCTCGATGCGGGCGGCACCGCCCACGCCTACGAACTGACGGCGCGGGACCTGGTAATCTGCGCCGCCCTCAAGCAAGGCCTGGTTCGGGAAGGAATCTATTTCTGCGGCATCGATATCCTGGGAGATGCGCTCATCGAAATCAATGTCACCAGCCCTACCGGTCTGCGCGAGCTATGCCGATTCTCGGGCGTCGATTACCACCACCGCATTATCGAGGCGCTGGAATAGAGGACGGGATGGGTTCGGAATGGAACCAAATGGTATGGGACCTCGTCAGCCAAATCCCCCGTGGCCACGTGGTTACCTACGGTCAGGTGGCGGCCATGCTGGGTTTTCCGCGCCGGTCGCGCCACGTGGGATTCGCGTTGAACCAAACCCCGGACGGTTTGGAGCTACCCTGGCATCGCGTCATCAACTCACGCGGCTCGATCTCCTTTTCCCCATTGTCTCACCAATTCTTGATGCAAAAAACGCTGTTGGAAGCCGAGGGCGTCGAGTTGGTGAACGGACGGGTGGATTTGAAGCGCTTCGGATGGCGGCCATAATGAATCCCGATCGGTGAGGGCGAGAAACCGAGCCTCCGGAAACCGGGAGCGCGCGGGTGGGAGATCGAGTGAAAGGCCAGCCCCGCGCGGAGAGACTCCGTATTGTCCAAGCCGCATGTTGGTTATACAATGCACAGGGCCATGACGCGCAAGCTCCAACAATATCGGGGATGGGGCTCGGGTATTCGGGTGGCGCCGGCAACGGCTGGAACGGACCCCTGAAGCAAACCGCGGTCGGCAACGCCGGCGACCGGCGCCCATCAACATTTTCGTCATGTTTTGACAAGGATACTCACACATATGGATTTTTCTGATCATGTCACCACCCTGCAGAAAGACGATAAAACCTACTACATCGTGGGCACCGCGCATGTCTCCCAGAAAAGCGTCGAGGAAGTGGCGGAAGTCATCGACCGCGTCAAGCCCGACACGGTTTGCGTCGAACTGTGCCAGACCCGCTACCAAACTCTCACCGAAGACAACCAGTGGAAGAAGCTGAACATCAAGGACGTCATCCTTCAAGGCAAGGCGCTCATGCTGCTGGCCAGCCTGGCGCTTTCCTCGTTCCAGCGCAAGATCGGGGAGAAGTTGGGGGTCAAACCGGGGGCCGAGCTGCTGGAAGGCGTCAACAAGGCCAAGGACCACGGCGCCGAGCTGGTGCTCGCGGATCGGGACATTCAAATCACCCTCAAGCGAACCTGGGGCAACCTCTCCTTCTGGAAAAAGGCGATGGTGTTCACCGGTCTGATCGAGAGCGTGTTCTCCAAGGAGGAGCTCAGCGAGGAAGACCTGGAAAAAATGAAGGAGAAAGACCAGCTTTCGGAGATGATGGAGGAGTTCGCCAAGGCCCTGCCTGAAATCAAGAAACCGCTTATCGATGAAAGGGATCAATTCCTGATGTCCAAGATCGAGGAGGCAGAGGGCAAGAACATCGTCGCCGTGGTCGGCGCGGGCCATGTGGAAGGGATGACCCGGCATTTCGGCGTCCCGGTAGACAGGGAAAAGATCAGCGCTTTACCCAAGCCCTCGGTTGTTTTCAAGGTGCTGAAATGGGTGATTCCCGCCATTATCCTCGGTCTCTTCGTATATGGCTATTTCGAGAAAAGAGATGAGAATTTCGAACAAATGCTGTGGGCCTGGATCCTGCCCAACGGGATTTTGACCGGGCTTTTCACCCTCATTGCCGGCGGCAAACCGCTCTCGGTGCTGACCGGGATCGTGGCCGCGCCCATTACCTCGCTCAACCCCACCATCGGCGCCGGTATGGTGGTGGGTTTCGTGGAGGCGCTGTTGCGCAAACCCACGGTCGAAGACTGCGAAAACATCCCCGAGGACATCAAATCCGTCAAGGGTTTCTACCGCAACAATTTCACGCGCGTATTGCTGGTCTTCCTTTTGGCCACGCTGGGTTCGGCCCTGGGCACCTTCATCGGCGGCGCCTGGCTGGCGAGCCTGTTTGCTTGAGACCAAAAGTTGCTACACAAGACACTCCAAGTGCGGACGACACCACCCATTTAGCGAAGTTCAAGCCCTGGACCATGCTGGCGGTTGCGGCGGGGCTTCTGGTGGTGATTTTTAAGTTGGTGAAGACGGTGGTTGTGGGGTGACCTTTTTCCCCTGGCTCCGGTTTTGTCAGCCCGCTCCGTCAACAATCCATTTGGATGATAAAGAAAATCCATGAGAGGATCAGGGGGACCACGTAAAAAATGGTCGCCCTGGGGTGCTCCTTGGCCGTCCCCTCACCGCCAGGATCAAAGCTCCCACAACGTCTGCACATGAGGGCATGAGCCTTTACATCGCTCTCACAAACACGGCATGTTTCCCTGCTTTTCATATTGCCCTCCAATTCAGCCCGTGAACCATTTAGAGGCCAGTTTTGGCGAAAATAAGATCACGAAGACAAAAGGAAATGGGAAACTCCCCTGGAAGCGCCTGATCCCCCGAAACACCGCTTGGCCCCTCCCCCTCAATAAGGACGGATTGGCGTGGGAGGCTTCAAGCCCCCGTAATAAATCCGGGATCTGATTGACTTTCCATGGCCGTCTCCGGATCAAACCCTCTACTCATAATACGGATAGATTGCGGCAATATGTTCACCAGGAATAATTCGGCGAATTGGCAGACCTCATGGGCTTGCGAATGATTCGCGGGCGACTTTGCCTTGAAGTGGCGGGGTATTTACCTAATCCGGTCCGAGAGGATGGATTTCTGCGGAAGTTTGCGAGAATTGGGCGCGTTTCTCGCCAGACAACCGCGGACCGTTTTTCTGTTGCGCCAATAGGCTGCTGGTTTAGCCTTCAGAAAATTTTTTAATTACAGCCAATGATCCGGAGTTTTTTGGATACAATGAACCGGATTCCAAGCATGGGATCTCGTTTGGCGGCAACCTGGATGGCGAAACCGTTTTCTCGTCCCGGGTTCGCCTGGCTGGCCGAGACCAGAGAACGCCACTTCTCCCCTGCGGGAGGAGGGCGGAAATCATCGGAGGTAGCTCTCATGGCAAAAATTGTGTTGGGTTGTGATCACGCGGGATACCAGCTCAAGGAGGTCATCAAGGAATTCCTCGAGGAGCGCCGCTACGACATCCTCGATCAGGGTTGTTTTGACGCCAATTCAACCGATTACCCGGATTATGCCGAGAGGGTTGCACGCTCCGTCAGCGAGCACCCCGACCATCGGGGCGTATTGGTATGCGGCACGGGGATCGGCATGTCGATTGCCGCCAATAAGATCAAGGGCGTACGCGCGGCGCTCTGCCATAATGAATTCGAGGCCCAAATGAGCCGCAACCACAACGACGCCAATGTCGTCTGTCTCGGGGCCCGCATCCTGAAGCATCAAAATCCGGTGGCGATCCGGGTCGTGGAGAAGTTTCTCAGGTCCGAGTTCGAGGGCGGCCGCCATGCCCGGCGCGTGGACAAAATCAAGGAGCTTGAAGATTAAGGCTCAAAACCGCCGGTAGGTTGGCGTTTCCATTCGCGGACCTCGTCTCACACCCGCATCTGGTTCCGTAAAGCTTTTGTGGCCTAGCTCATTTCCATCGCCTTGGGTCATGCCATAATGAGTCAGCCATGCCGGCTCACGAGTTTCGTCCCTTTTCCCGCGTTCCCAATTCCCCCTCAAACCGCTACAATCAGAGCAGGTCAACCTATGGTCGCCATGATTGCATTTCCATCGGCAGAATCGAAGACGCGGTACCGTTTCGCCCCATGGGCGGGCATTGTCCTATCCCTGGCGTTCCTCGCCTGCTACCTCATTTGGCTGTTGCCGCTTCAACGCGCCTACCAGGCCGAAAAGGATCGGGCCGAATCGATCTTTCACCAGCGTCTCGACGAGCAGCATGACTCGGGTAACCTCACCAATAATTTCTGGGCCCGCGCCAAGGAATATCCGGCAGTAATCGATGAATGGGAAAGCAGCAACATTTTTTCCGCGGAAGTAACCCAAGCCTACCGCGATTGGCTGAACATTCCCCTCCCCTTGGAACGCATCGCCGAGGGGTCCCTGCCGCAAAAAATTCCCCTGGCCTTTACGGGCCACCATCTCGGCATCCTGCTGCTGGGAATCGCCTGCCTGGTGCTGATGAGCTATATCTTCGAACACCTTTACGACCGCCAGTTCCTACTGGCCTATTTCGTGCTCTGTTCGGCGGCATGGCTTTTCCTTCAGGGTTTGGCGCCCTCGGCTTACCTGCCGTCACCCATCTTCTCTTGGTCCTACACCATTGCCGTCCTGCTGATCATCTGCTGGCTCACGGCGCCCGCGGCCACCATCACGATAACCTTTCGCATCTGGCTGGGTAAATTCCTGGATTTCAAGCCCGAGATCCCCGGTTTATTGGTAACCCTGGTCTATTTGGCGGGCATGATTGCCATCACCCTTTACGATTCGAGCTATGAACCGCATTTTAGGGTGACCTCGCTGGCGTCCCTACCCCTGATGGCCTTTGTGCTGGCCCTGCCTCTCACCTTTATTCCCATTCGCGGCTACAAGCCCGAAAATGCGGATGAGACCGAGGTCAATCGCATGCTCGCTTACGCCGAATCCCTTTTTGCCGAGGAGCGGCAACGCGAGGCCATGGAAATGCTGCATCAGCTTCTGGAACAGGCCGTATCCAATGAACAGATCCAAAGAGTGGCGGATATGGCCTGGCGCAACCACAACAGC
>JBGTRP010000391.1:0-7044 GCA_041940685.1 Acanthopleuribacteraceae bacterium | reverse complement strand
ACCCGCTCCTTGCCGTCGGTGACCACGACCTCGAGGTTGATCACCCGCACGTCGATGATCTCGCCGAACGTCGGCGCGTTCTGCGAATCGGCGGATTGGGCGAGGGCGGAAAAGGCGAAAAGCGAGGTCAGTTCCGCGGCAATATCGCGCTTTGTCTTTTCCCCCGACCCGTACTCTTGGGAACCCGACATATCGACCAGAATCATGACGGTCAGTTCGCGCTCCTCGATGAATTTCTTGATGAAGGGCTCGCCCACGCGCGCGGTCACGTTCCAATCGATGGAGCGAATATCGTCGCCGGCCTGGTATGGGCGCACCTCGGCGAACTCCATGCCCTGGCCCTTGAAGGCGGTGTGGTATTTTCCCGCCAGGTTTTCATCCACGATCTTGCGGGTTTTGATCTCGATACGCTTGACCTGGCGGATGAGCTCTTTGGTCAACATGCCTCAGGGCACCTCGATCTCATCGAAAAGGGTTTGCACGATTTGTTCGCTGGTGATGTTTTCGGCTTCCGCCTCGAAGGTTAAGCTGACCCGGTGGCGCAACACATCGAAGCCGATGGCCTTCACGTCCTCGGGAATCACGTAGCCTCTGCCGCGGATGAAGGCATGGGCGCGGGCGGAGGTCAGCAGCGAGATACAGGCCCGTGGCGATGCGCCGAACTCGATCAGGTCCGCGAGCTTGCCGATCCCATGTTGCTCGGGTTCTCGGGTCGCGTAAACCAACTCGACGATGTAGTTGCGGATGCGCTCGTCCACGTAGATCTCGTTGATCACCTCGCGCGCGCGGAAAATATCCTCCGGCGCGGCGACCGTGCGTGCGCGGGGTTGGGCTCCCGAGGTGAAGCGGTCCATGATGTTGCGCTCATCGGCCTTGGAGGGGTAGGTGACGTTGAGCTTGAGCATGAAGCGGTCCACTTGCGCCTCGGGCAATCGGTAGGTGCCTTCCTGCTCGATGGGGTTCTGGGTGGCGAGCACCAGGAAGGGTTGCGGCAGCGGATAGGTTTGATCGCCGATGGTCACCTGCTGTTCCTGCATGGATTCCAACAGCGCCGACTGGACCTTGGCCGGCGCGCGGTTGATCTCGTCAGCAAGGATCAGGTTGCTGAAAATGGGGCCCTTCTTGGCCTCGAACGAACCTTCCTTCTGGTTGAAGATCATGGTGCCCAAAATATCGGCGGGCAGCAGGTCGGGCGTGAACTGAATGCGTTTGAACCCCATGTCCATGGTATCGGCAAGGGTGTTGACCGCCAAGGTCTTGGCAAGACCCGGAACGCCTTCCATGAGGATGTGTCCCCCGGTGAGCAGTCCGATCACCAAACGGTCCATCATGTAACGCTGACCGACGATGACCTTGCGGGCCTCCATCATCACCCCGTCGATGAACTGGTTGTGCTGCTTGACCTTGTCGGTTATCTGTCTAATGGCTTCTTCACTCATGCGGATTCCCTCACTCCAACGTAAAAAACTTCCCGTGCGGTTTAGGCAAAATGTATACCAAGTTCGAGAGCCTTTCCCTAAGGGAACATCGCTCCGGCTTGAGTGGGAACGCCCATCAGCGGACAATCGGCTGGATAGGCCGAAAGCGCATGGCTCCCTTCCGTTCCCTCATGGAAGAAAGCCGTACCCACCGCCGCCCGGCAAGGACCCGAACACGCTGAAGGGACACCAACCCGGCCAAGAACCACGCCATTTTGGCACACATCCACGGCTGACGCCAAAATGCCGGCCGTACAAGGAGCGCAAATCCGGTCGTTAGATAGACCATTTGGGAAAAACATTCCCCAAAAAAGGGCGCAATCCGCGTCTTCTCCTTTACCAGGGTTCTGAAATCGTTTTCCGGGCCGGATCACGTGGCGCTCGCTTCCAATTACCCACCGCCATTTTTCATGGATAAATCCCAGCTAAACCTCAGGGCAGGCAATCCGCTGACTTAAAAAACGAATTGTCCTTTTTGCGCACATGAATTAGACTAGTTTCAGACTGGTTTATATGAGGCGAGCATGGCAACCATCGGAGCTTACGAGGCGAAAACTCATCTGCCCCAACTTCTCAGGCGGGTGGCAAAGGGCGAAAAGATCACGATTACCAAACACGGTGTGCCCGTGGCCGTGCTCCAACCCGCGGATTCCGTGAGAAAGGAGCCCGTGCGCAACATCATCGACCAAATAAAAGAATTTCGCGCCGGAAACCGCCTAGATGGGCTATCCATTCGCGAGCTGATCGACGACGGACGCCGGTGATGCCTGACCGGTTTGTTGTCGACAATTCAGTGATCATGTCGTGGTGTTTCGAAGATGAAAAAGACAGCTATGCGCTGGCCGTCCTCGAAAGCCTTCAAAGGGCGGAGGCGATTGTCCCTGCCATCTGGCCGCTGGAGGTGGGGAACGTTCTGCTGGTTGCAGAAAGAAAAGGGCGCCTTAGCCAAGCTTCTACCGTCCGCTTTCTCGCGCTCCTGGGCGGCTTGCCCATCAGAGTGGAGCAGGAAACTCCCGAGCGGATGCTTAAGGAGATCGTATCGCTTGGACGAAAGCACGGACTTTCCACCTATGATGCGTCCTATTTGGATCTTGCCATGCGCCTGAAGCTACCGATCTCCACATTGGACTCAGCTCTCGGCAAGGCGGCCAAAATATGCAGCGTGCCAGCCTTTGAACCAAAGATGAGACCAACAGGATAATTCCCCAAAGAACTTTCAGGTTCTGGATTCAAAATCGTCGTAAACCGTGAAATAAGATGGGGCGCAATCCTTTTCTTGAAAGGATCAAAACCTTTTGGAAAGTGTGGAGTAAATGAGTAGGTTCATTCAAAGCCCGAAAACGGTTCTCGGTCTTCAATCCCAAAATTCAGGAACGGAACTTGGAACCAGGGGCTGGCAACCAGCATTTAGACCCGGTTCAGCACGCCCTGGGCCAGGTGTTGGACCATGCGATGCAGTAAAATTTCGCGCGACTGGTGCAGGAAGAAATGGTCGCCGGGGAGCATGTGCCAATGAAAGGCCGCGGCGGTATGCTCGCCCCAACCCGAAACCCCTTCCTCGTCCACATCCGGGTCCTTTTCACCGCCGAAAGAGGCCAGTGGGCATTGCAGCGCGGGGCCCGGTTGGAATTTATAGGTTTCCGAAATGGTGAAATCCGCGCGCAGCATGGGCAGCATCAGCTCCATCAGTTCCTGGTTTTCCAGAATTTCCTGGGGCGTTCCGTTCATGTCCAGCAGTTCGGTTTTGAACTCGTCATCGGGAAGGTGGTGGATGGGTGGACGCCTCCTGGGCTGATGGGGCGCATTGCGGCCGGATACAAACAAAAACTCGGGCGCAATGCCTTCCCTTCCCAGGGTGCGGCAAAGCTCGAAGCTGACCGCGGCGCCAAGGCTGTGGCCAAAAAAGACGAAGGGCAAATCCAGAAACGGTCGAATCTCGCGGGAGAGATCCGCCACCAAGGGTTCCAGCGCGGTGAAATTAGGCTCGGTAAAACGGGAGGACCGGCCCGGTAACTGGACGGCGCACAACTCCATAGAATCGGGCAAAAAATCCAACCAGGGTTTGAATACCTGTGCGCTGCCCCCAGCGTAAGGAAAACAAATCAGCCGGAGCTTGGGCGCGCCGTATTTGGAAAAGACGGCCATCCACTTGGATTTTGCTTGTTTCAATCTCAAAACTCCCTTTGCCGGCCGCATCCGAGCGGCCCCATACATTATCCGGCGGCCAGGCGCCCACGGCGAATGAACAGCCGCCCGGCTCCTGGTTCTTTGCCAGCCCCGCCGCGCGGGCCCTGCCGGCTGTCATCTCTGGCATCCCTCCCTTCAAGGGGACACACGCCCCACGGTTCGCGGGTTTGCCAGCGAGCCATCACATTGTAGCCTCCCCGCCGGGCAAAATAAAATCGTTCTTTGGCTGGCCGCCATTCGTCCAAAGAAAAATCCCTGGCGGGGCAAGAGCCTCCGTCCGTGCGGCTCGCACTCGAAACCCATCCCCAAAAGGGCCCTTTTTGATTACAATGGGCCGGTAACGCGCGTTCTCACATGGGAAGGAAGAGGTATATGAAAAAGATTTTGCTCATCGTCCTACTTTTGCTCGCCGCCGCCGCGGCTTGGTTGTATTTCGTGGAACCCGAGGTTTTGGACCGTTTTCGCGAACCGGCGCCATTGCCGGAAAGGGAAAGGCCCTCCCCGCCCGCGGAGGAACCCCGCCCGCCAACCCCTACCGCGGAACCGGATACGGCGCCTCCCGCCGCCCCTTCCAAACGCGCAACCGCCACGCTTGTCTTGCCAGAGGGCGCTCGGGAGATTTACGTCAACGGCGCGGCCGCGCAACCGGGCGCGCGGGTCACGGTGCCCACGGGCGAAAACCTGGTCGCCACCTACCAAAACGGGCGCTACAGCCAGGAATTGGTGATGGCCGAACGCGGCCAAATCTATGAGCTTCAGTTCGAGGAGAAGTTGCAGGAAACCCCCGTTTCCTGGGATACCTTTCAGGGCAACGCGCGCCGTACCGGTTTTGTGGACGCGCCCGATCGCGGCGAACTGAAACTGGAGTGGCGCGGGGATCTCAAGGACAAGGTGCGCGCCTCGCCAATCGTGCTCGGGAACACGGCCTACCTTTCTTCTGCCAACCATTTGATTTCCGCGGTGGACCTGGAATCCGGCAAGCTGCTTTGGTCGGAGGGAAAGCTGGGCTCGGATGTGAGTCCCATCGCCAATGACCGCTACATCTTCGCCGGCGATGACACTGGCCGTTTCGCGGGTTACCGCCGCGAGGACGGAAAGATGCGCGGCTTCACCTCATTGGGCAGTTATCCCACCAGCCTGGCGCTGATCTCCGAGGAGGCCTTTCTCGCGGTCACCCGGGACAACCGCCTGTTCTCTATCAAGACGCGCAAGAACTTCCGGGGACGGCTGCCTCTCAACATCAATTGGGAGGTCGCCGTGCCGGAGTTGGGCGCGGCCAACGCCACGCCCCTTATCCTGGGAGATACCGCGATTCTACAAGCCGAGTCGGGCGCGCCCCTGGCGATCTCGCTGGCGGATGGCAGCCGGCTTTGGCCCAAGCAGGGCGAGAATTCCAACGCCAACAACCAAATGGAAGGCGACATGCAATTGGCCTTTGCCGATGAGGACCGTTTCCTGACGCCCACGCCCGCCTCCGACGGCCAAACCCTCTACGCGGTGGTGGAGCAAACCCTGACCGCCTTCGACGTCGCCAGCGGCGCGGTTCGTTGGCAGAGAAAACTGGCCTACAAACCCACCTCTTCCGTTTCCCTAGCCTATGGCGCCTTGTATATCGGCGGCGCGGACGGCGCCCTCTACGCCCATGCAACGGCCAACGGCGCCCGCATCTTCTTCCGGTCACTGGGCGACAAACCCATTTTCGCCTCACCCGTCATCTTCAAAAACAAGTTGTTGGCGGCCGGCGGCGAGGGCGGGCTTTTCCTATTGCATTGCTTTACCGGCGAAATCCTCGCCACCGACAAAACCCTGGCCGGCTCACCCATCGCGGGAACGCCGGCCGTGGCCGGCGGCCGCATCCTGGCCATCAACCAAGCGGGCAAAATGGCCTGCTTTCGTTGACCAGTTGCGAATTTTTTGCTTCAAGCCTCAAATAATTCAGCATTCTTAATTCGGAGGTCGGGAGTTCAAATCCCTCCGGGCGTACCAGTTTCAGCGTGAAATCGCATCACAAAATACGGGTTAGTAGGCGATATGGAGGAAAATGAATTTGTTTTCATTCTGGAAATTTTACGCGCCGAAGCCTACCTTTAAGTTTCCCAATTAGTGAAGACGCAGGACTTTGGACTGCTGTTCAAGGCCAATTTCGGGCTTGATGAACCACACGAAGTTTTTCCACCACATCTTCGCGAAGCTGATACACGAGCGTGTAAGGCAAGCCAGGGATGGGCCACTCGCGTGTGCCTTCCACGATTCCCTGCCTACCCAAAGATGGTTGAGATGTCAGTATTTCGGCCTTGCGTGCAATCTTTACGCCCAGTCGAAGGGCAGTTCGAGCATCTTGATCGACCAAATGGAGCTGAATATCGTAAAGGTCACATCTTGCCGAATCAGTCCAGATCAGCAAGCCGGGACTCCAGTTCCTTCAACAATTCCTTCTGGGTCTTTATTCGCCCGGACTGGATATCGTCCTGACCTTTTCTCACGGCTTTGATATAACGCTCTTTTTCACGGGTGTAGGCGCGAACCGCTTCTTCAGCGACCAAGCGTTGGGGCTGAGAGACGGTTTCTCCGATAAAGCTCAACCGTTGGAGGGTCTCTTCGTCCAAATCAATCGCCAACTTTTCAGACATCGCCACACCTCGTTTTCTAATTGTAGCAAGTTTTCAGGGCCTTCGCCCAAAAGACTTGCCTGCCCCGCACGATCAAAACCTCGAGGGTTGAGCAACCTTGCTTTTGGATGGCCTAAGCCAAAATAAAGAAAAAATTGGGAGAAATCATTCACCCACGAGAGCCAATGTATCGAGGACCCATTTCTTTTTAAACCACATTTCCGCTTTGATCAGACCTTCGATAAGCGGATTTGCGGCGGGCGCCAGGCCACGCTTTTTGGCCATGAGGATCAGGCCAACCAAGCCGTGCATTGGGATTTCAAGGCTTCGCGCACATTTCCTTGCCGCAAGGTCATCAAGAATCGCCCCATGCCCAGAATGTTGGTAGGCCCAGGCGATCGCCTCGAATTCACCGCGCCCCAAATCCCAACCTGGTTCATGGTCTTTCAGCTTGGCGCGCAAGCCGCGTTCCACATCCTCCACCCTACAGGGTTTGAGTGGGGGGGAAGGCTAACTCCGCTGGTTTCTCACTTTTTGGGCTTGGCCTTGAGCTTGGATTTAACCTTAGCCTTCTTGAGTCGGGGCTTTTTTCCTATCGGAGTCTTTTTGCCTCGTGGCGCCGGGGCGCCGCGCTTGCCCTTTTGGTTCAAGGGCCGGATGCGCAATTGCCGGCCCGCAACCCACACGTCTTTTAATACGCCGAGCACCGGGCGGGGCAGGTCCTCGGGCAGATCTACCGTGCTGTGAAATTCGAAGATGTCGATGCGCCC
>JBGTRP010000390.1:0-7055 GCA_041940685.1 Acanthopleuribacteraceae bacterium | reverse complement strand
CTGCCAACCACCCAATGACCAATCCCCCCTTCCCTCACTCATACCGCAAAGCCTCCACCGGATTGGTAAAAGCCGCCCGGATGGCGTGGTAACTAAGCGTCAGCAAAGCGATCAGTAGGGAAGCTGCCGCTGCCAGTAGGAAAGGCAGTAAACTGATATCGATACCGTAGGTAAATCCCTCCAGCCACTGGCGCATGCCGTAATAAGCTAGCGGCCAGGCCAGCAGGTTCGCGATCAGAACCAGGAGGAGAAACTCTCTTGACAGCAATAAGAAAATGCCGGGGATGGAGGAGCCCAGCACCTTGCGGATACTGATTTCCTTGGCGCGCTGATCCGCCTCGAATGCGGCCAGGCCAATCAAGCCCAAGCAGGCGATGAGAATCGACAAACCGCCGAACAATCCGAATACTTTTTGGAAACGCCGCTCCGAGAGGTATTGGCCGGCAACCTGGTCTTCCATTTCGCGAAACACGAAAGGGGTGTCCGGGAACATTTCCCTCCAAATTTCCTCGATACGTGTGACCAATTCGCCTGGATGTTCGGCTTTGGCGCGTATGCCGATCCACCCGAAAAACTGCGCCCGATGGATGAGCAGAACCGGTTCCACGTTGGCTCGTAGCGAATCGTAATGAAAATCCTTGACCACGCCGATGACGCGATAATGGTGGCGCCCATCCGTGAAAGGCTTTCCGAGGGCCGCCTGAGCCGTGTTCCAACCGAACTTGCGTACGGCCTGCTCGTTGACGATTGCGGCCTCGCTTAGGTCGGTCGGGTGATTCTCGGAGAAATCGCGCCCGCCCACCATTTGCATGCCGTAGGTGGCGAGGGTCTCGCTATCGACTCGTAAATTGTAGATGCTACTGGCCACCGGTTCGCCCTCGTTGTTTTCCGTGGTGTAGAGACCGTTGCCCAAACCTTGCACAATCAGCGACGAGGTTCCGGTTACCGACACAATATCGGATTCGCTGAGCAATCGCTGGCGGAAGGTTTCAAAGCCTTTGCATACATCGTAGTGATACCGAGTCGGCACGGCGATGACTTGGCGCGGATCGTAGCCCAAATCACGGCTTTGCAGGAACCGGAACTGTTTGTGAACCACGCCGATCCCCACCATCAGAAATACGGTCACCCCAAACTGAAAGACCACCAGCGACTTGCGCATCCAAAGGCCTCTGGCGCCGTGGCGGAAGGCCCCTTTTAGGACGATGGTCGGGTCGTAGGCGCTGATAAAGAAGGCCGGGTAAAGGCCCGATAGGATGCTGACGAAAAAGGTCAACGCCACACAGCCGGCGGCAAAGGCCCAGGGGTTGCCGATCGACAACTGGGAGCCCACCAAATTGCGAAAATGAGGCAGCCCGATTTCAAAGATCGCTAGCGCCAAAAGCAGGCCCAAAAACGTGTGAAGACTTGCTTCCATGAGATGTTGGCGAATGAACTGTCCCCGTGAAGAACCCAACACCTTGCGGACCCCCACTTCCTTGGCCCGCTTCAGGGAGCGGGCGGTCGCCAGGTTGATGAAGTTGATGCAGGCCAGCAGCAAAATGGCAAGGCCGACCGCGCCGAACAAAGCCACCTGGGAAGCGCTGCCCGGGGTTTGCACCTCGTAGCGTTTTGCGGAATGCAAATGGAGGCGCGGCAGCGGGGTCAGGTCGAACTCGTAGAACATGTTGAGGTTTTCCTGTTGATCGCCAAAATAACCGCGCGCCCAGGAGGTCAATTGCCCGGCAAAGTCTCCAACATCCGCACCCTCGGTGAGCAAGAGATAGGTGTGAAAATTATTCCAAAGCCAAGAGGTTTTGGCGGTGGGGTTGCGGGCCTCGAAAGAGCTGAAAGAAAGCAGCATCGTCCATTGCAAGTGGGAATTGGCGGGCGGTGGTTCGCAAATCCCGGTAACGCGCAGGGGCCAGTCGCTCCAGACGGTCAAAACCTTGCCGATGGGGTCCTCGTCGCCAAAGTACTTTTGCGCGATTTGGGGCGTGAGCACCACCGAAAAAGGTTCGGCAAGCACGGTGGCCCTGTCGCCACGCAGCAGCGGAAAGCTGAACACTTCGAAAAAGGATGCGTCGGCCATCATGATGTCGGTCTCATAACCCAGTTGGTCCGCGTATTTGACGCCGCCCGTCTGGTAATTGGTGAAGACCCGAACCGCTTTCTCCACTTGGGGAAAGTCCCTCTCCAGGGCGGGTCCCATCACCGGCGGGGTAATCGCCTGATCAAAGGTTTCGGCATCGGTGATCACCCTGCCCCAAACTCGGAACAGGCGATCTTTATTGTCGTGGAATTGGTCGAAGGTCAGTTCGTGCCGCAGCCATAAAAAAATAAAGATGGAGGCGGACAAACCCAATGCCAGGCCCAAAATATTGATGAGCGTGTAGAAGCGGTCGTTGGCCATGGTGCGCAGCGCAAGTTTCAAATCAAGCCACATGAATCTGGTCCTCCTGGAACTGCTCTGAGACGATCCGCCCGTCGAACAGGCGAACCTTGCGATGGCTGAATGAAGCATCAATCTGGGAGTGGGTCACCATCACGATGGTTGTGCCCGCATCATTGAGGTCGGTGAGCAGCTTCATGACCTCGTTCCCCGTGGTGGAATCCAAATTTCCGGTGGGTTCATCCGCCAGAATCAATTTCGGTCGTCCCACGACCGCGCGGGCAACCGCGGTCCGCTGCTGTTGACCGCCGGACAATTGTTGCGGCAGGTGGTTGCGGCGATGGGCCATGCCCATTTGTTCGAGGATTTCCTCGACCCGTTGTTTGCGTTCTTTCCCATTTACGCCGAGGTACTGAAGCGCCAGAGCGACGTTTTCAAAAACGCTCAACTCGTCGATCAGATTGAAATTTTGGAACACAAAGCCGATGTTGGCCTTTCGCAGCCGCGAACGCTCTCTTTCGCCACGGCCCTGGATGGGGTGTCCCATGAAGGAAAATTCTCCCGCGCTGGGCGGGGTCAACAAGCCCAAAATGTTGAGCAGAGTGGACTTTCCGCAACCGGAAGGCCCCATAACGGCAACAAATTCGCCCTCCTCGATTTGCAGGTCAACCTGGTTGAGGGCGGTGGTCTCCACCTCTTCCGCGCGGTAGATCTTGGTCATCTTCTCGATTTTTATCATCGTCGGGCTCCTTTGTTTCAAATTGGGTCTTAAGGTTCCAATATCACGCGTTGGGCCTCGCCCAGGTGTTCGTAATGAGACAAGAGCACCCGTTCGCCGGCCTCAAGGCCCTCGAGCACCTCAAGGGAACGCGGGTTCTGCTTGCCGAGGCGGATGTTTCGCCTTTCCGCCACCTTCTCGTCCCGCAACACGTAGATCCACGTTCCAGCGGTGTGATTCATAAAACCGCCACGGGGCAGCAAGGTTGCGGTTTTGGCCTCGCTCAATGGCAGGGATACCTGGAACGTCGCCCCGGGCTTCAATCCTTGAGGGGATCGCTCTTCGAAGTGGAAATCCAGCTTAAAGCGGCCATCGAGAACCCGTGGGTAGATCTTGTCGATTTTGAGCGCATAAAGATCGCCGGCAACCTCGGTTTCCCCGCTTTGCGTGGTCGTGACCCGCGGCAGGTAATACTGATCGATTTCGGCCACCAATTTGTAGTCCGCTTGTTGATCAATTCGGCCGACTCTTTGATTCGGCGCCTTTACCTGACCGATTTCCACATTCCACTCCGCCAACCTGCCGTCCATGCCCGCTCGAATTACCAACTGTTGCGCCTTGGCCCGAATCAAGTCCAGGTTACGGGCCGCCCGTTGGGCGGTTTGCCGCAGTTGGTCAATTTCGGTTTGATTGAGCGAGGCATTCTTCTGGGACGTTTCTTTTGCCAGTTTTTTGCGCAATTGCGCGTATTCGTAATCGTCGGAGGCGGTCGCCAACTCGGCGCCGGAGACCAGATCGCTTTTCTCCAGGGCTTGGGCCCGTTCAAACTTGCGGCGATCGCGGGTCAGCATGTAATCCAGTTCCGCCAACCAGGCCTTGGCTTCGAGCTCGGTGCGCTCGGCGCGAATGCGGGCATTCTGCAAACGGTCCTGGGCCTCGTCTAAGCGGTTTTCCGCGGCCGCCAATTCGAGCGAGAGATCGTCATTGTGCAGCTTCAACAGCGGATCACCCTTCGCGACCACATCGCCTTCCCGCGCGTGAATTTCCGTGATCCGGCCGCCCTGGACCGTGTCTAAGAAAAAGGTCCGCCGCGGTTCGGCCAAGGCTTGAACCGCGATGTACTCACGAAAAGGGCCCCTTTCCACGGTCCCGATCCGGAGCGATTTGGCCTGGACCCGCATCGTGGGTACGCGGGTCACCGCGCCAAAAACCAGGAAACCAGCGATGGCGATCAAGACAAGGGAAAAGGTGGAGAGCAACCAAACTCTGCCACGGCTTTTTGGGAGGATTCGATCCATGTTCTACTCCTCATTCCGGCCCAATGCGGCCACTTTCTCAACAGCAAAGCCGGTGCCAGTTGTAGGGATATGTGCAAGTGTCTGAAAATAAACAATTTGTGAAATGAATCTTGCGTTAGTTTCGGGTGTTGCTTGCTTTTGATTCCCTTCGAAGCCGAGCGGGGGTGTACGATTACGGAACAGAGCGTGTTCGCTACCGTACACCCTGCTTGGGCTCGACGGCCGCAAACCCGGCAATAGCGGTTTTCCGCGCGGCTGGCCCGCGCCTTGCTCCCCATTCGGCGAGGAGAATACTTTGATGAAAGATGGAAAAATTCTGGTCGTGGATGACGATCAAGATGTTTGTTTTGCGGCCCGGCTATTGTTGAAGATGAATTTTTCGGTGGTGCATACCGAGCAGAACCCGCAAAACATTCCGAGCTTGCTGCAAAATGAAAACTATGACGTCATTCTTTTGGACATGAATTTCACTGGCGACGGCGATGACGGCAGTGAAGGATTCTATTGGCTGAAAACCATTTTGGACATCGACCCCAATGCGGTTGTTGTGATGATCACCGCTTATGGCGATGTGTCCCAGGCGGTTCGAGCCATCAAGGAAGGTGCGGCCGACTTCGTCCTGAAACCCTGGCAAAACGAAAAATTAATTGCCACCCTCTTTGCCTCCCTTGACCTGCGCGCCTCCCGCCAGCAGGTGGATCGGCTCAGTACGCAGAACCGCCAATTGCACGATGATTTGGATCGGCCGTTTCAGGAGTTCATCGGCGAAAGCCAGGCCATGCGCGCGGTGACCACCACCGTACGCAAGGTAGCGGCGACCGAGGCCAATGTGCTGATCCTGGGGGATAATGGCACGGGCAAGGAATTGGTGGCCCGCATGCTGCATCGCCTTTCCACACGCGCGGGCAAGCCCTTCGTTTCTATCGACCTGGGCTCCCTCAGCGAGTCCTTGTTTGAAAGTGAGTTGTTCGGCCACAAGAAGGGCGCGTTCACCGATGCGCGGGAGGATCGGCCCGGCCGCTTCGAGGTGGCCTCCAGTGGAACCCTTTTTCTGGATGAGGTGGGCAACCTTCCCCCGTCCCAACAGGTGAAGTTGTTGCGGGTTCTCGAGACCAGGCAAGTCACGCGTTTGGGCAGCAACCAAGCCAAGGACATCGATGTTCGGCTCGTGTGCGCTACCAACATGCCGCTACGCGACATGGTAGAAGAAAAGCAATTTCGCGAAGACCTGCTCTACCGCATCAACACGGTTGAGATTCCACTGCCGCCGCTACGGGAGAGGGGAACGGACATTCCCAGGTTGGCCGAACATTTCCTGCAGCACTTTTGCCGTAAATACCGCAAACCTCTCAAACGTTTCCATGACGCGGCCCTGAACAAATTGAGGAACTATCCCTGGCCCGGAAATGTGAGAGAGCTCCGGCACGCCATTGAGCGGGCGGTCATCCTCAGCGACGAACCAGTTTTGACCATCACCGATTTTCCACTGGCGCCCGCGAGCTCGGGTGGCGAAAACTTGGTCCTGGACAGTTACAATTTGGAGGAAGTGGAAAAGCTGATGATTCGCAAGGTGTTGGTGAACACCGGCGGCAACATGAGCCAAGCCGCCCGCAAGCTCGGCTTGACGCGCACCTCCCTGTATCGAAGGTTGGAAAAATATGGTCTGTAAGTTCCAAGGAACTGTCTAACTCATGTGGATTTCCCGGTTTCGGCGCCGCTACCTCATCCGCCTGGCCTTCATTTTGGCCACCCTGTGGACCTTGGTTTTGCTCTGGTTTCAAACCGATTGGATCAGCCCGCTGGTCCTGGTTTCGCTGATCCTGATTTGGCAGGTGTGGGCCTTGATTCGTTTGCTGGACACCACCAACCGCCAATTGGTCTACTTTCTCGAAGCCATTGCCCACTCTGATTTTTCGCGGCGGTTCAACAAGGACCGCGCCGATGATTCTTTCGACGATTTAAACCGCGCATTTGCCGAGGTCGTGGAGGGTTTCGATCGCACGCGTCAGGAAAAGGAACAATACCTACAGTATTTGGAGGCCGTGGTTCATCATGTGGCCGTGGGCCTGCTCATATTTGACGAACAGGGCGAGGTGGATCTCGTCAATAAAGCCGCGCTCCAGCATTTGGAGCGTCGCCAATTAAAAAATATTCATGAGCTGAAAAACCAAGATCTCATCCAAAGGCTTCGGGAGTTGCCCGTGGACGGCAGGGTTCTCCATCACACCGAGGCGGGCAAGCCATTAACGGTTCATGTCACCGACCTGGTGCTGGGCGCGCGTCGTTTGCGACTGGCCAGCCTGCAAAACATTCAGGGAGAATTGGAAGAAAAGGAAATGGAGGCCTGGGTCGGCCTGATCCGGGTGTTGACCCACGAAATCATGAATTCCATGACGCCGATCATTTCGCTGACGGATACTCTGGAAACCATGGTCGAAAGCCAAGCTCGGGAACGGGATGCGGAAAAATTGGATGAAATCGCCACCGCGATCCGCACCATCGGTCACAGGAGCAGCGGCCTGCTGCACTTCGTGGAGGAGTATCGCAACCTGGCGACCGTGCCGCGGCCCCAAATCGCGGAAATCGCCATCGCCGAGCTCTTCGCGCGGGTGGAATCCCTCATGGGTCCCGAACTCGCGGATGCGGGCGTGGCGCTCACCATTCTCCC
>JBGTRP010000389.1:0-7064 GCA_041940685.1 Acanthopleuribacteraceae bacterium | reverse complement strand
CCGGGACCTGATAGGTGGCGCCGCCAACCCGGCGCGACTTCACCTCAAGGGCCGGCTTGATGCCGTCCAAACCCTTCTTGAAGACTTTCAAAGGGTCCTCACCGGTTTTCTGGCGAATAATATCAAAAGCGCCATAGGTGATCTTTTGGGCGGTCGACTTTTTCCCGGCTTTCATCAGGCTGTTGACAAATTTGGCCAGGAGCGTGGAATTGTATACCGGATCCGGCAAAACTTCCCGGGGTGGAACCGAATGTCTTCTAGGCATGCTCTTCTAACTCCTACTTCTTCACTTTGGGACGCTTGGTTCCGTATTTCGAACGGGCTTGGGTGCGGTCGGCGACGCCAACCGAATCCAAGGTGCCCCTGACGATATGGTACCGGACGCCGGGAAGATCCTTCACCCTGCCGCCCCGGATCAAAACGATCGAGTGCTCTTGAAGGTTGTGACCGATGCCGGGAATGTAACTGGTGACCTCAATGCCGTTGGTCAGTCTCACCCTGGCCACTTTTCTCAACGCGGAATTCGGCTTTTTGGGCGTCGTGGTGTATACCCGGGTACACACCCCCCGGCGCTGGGGACAGGATTGAAGAGCGGGCGATTTGGTTTTGGAAAACTGCTTCTCACGCCCCTTGCGGATCAATTGGTTGATAGTCGGCACGTGTCTCACTCCATCAATGGGATCAGCGTAATTTTCGGCGCTCTTTTCAAGATGCGCAAAACTCGACGATCCTATCACTGAGCCCTATGGGTGTCAACCTTAAAAGCAATTCCGACGATGTTTTATGCGGAGCCCGGTAATAGGGGCCTGCCAACGACCCGACCGGGCCGCACGGCCCATTTATTTCGAACATTTTCGCCATGGCGCGGGGGCTTTCGGCTCCCACTTCACCCCGCTGGGAAAAAACGGGGAAAGAAGGATCAGGCAGCGGCTCAGGCCACCATAGATACCGAAAGCATCCAGCAATGGGTTCCTATTTAATATAGTAGAGGAAGAGCAAAATGTAGAAGAAGGATTATCTCCTCTTGGTAAAGCTGACGGCAATCTCCAGTGGATTGAGCAATTCCGAAGGAAGCTTGAAACCCTAAAGGAGTTTTTCGAGCACAGACTTCGGCTTCTTTTTTATCTATCGAAGTGGCCCCATACGGACTGGAACAGCTTCGCTAAAAGAGGGGCTCTGAGACCATTTTCAATTTCAGAGCCCATCCGACCTGGTCAGGCCTGTTTTTCCAGGTTTTCCACCAGCGTGAGCAGCAGCAACATATTGCGGGTGAAGGTTGCTTCCAAACGGTCGGGCAGGATGTGCTCGTTTTCGGCATGCTCGCCCGCGCCCGGAACGCCCATGCCATCGAAGACTTTTATCCCGCGAGCGGAGAGATGCGAGCCGTCCGAACCGCCGCCGGCCGCGCCCAGGCGAAAGGGTTGGCCCAGGCGCTCACAGATTCGTTGCAGCGCGTGCCAACCCTCGTGCTCGGCGTTCATGGGCGGCACCAGCTTGGGCCTCTGCCAATGGATCCGGACCCCGTCCGGGTCGCGGTAGGCTTCCAGAAAATCGAGGAAATCCCGCCATTGGGTTTCTTGTTGCACCCGTACGTCCAGCACCATGCGCGCGGTGGCGGGCCGGGTATTGGCGGCGCTGCCGCCGCTCAGCAGACCGGCGTTGACGGTAAACCCGTTTTCATGATCGCATCGATCCTCCGCGGCGAGCAGAAGCCGGGCCGCGGCCTTCAAGGCGCTCTTTCCCTCAGGGTAATGGTTGCCTGCATGGGTGGCGATGCCCTCAAAACCCAATTCGATACGGCTGACGCCCTTGCGCCGGATCTTGAAAGCGCCGTCGGGCCGGGGCGGCTCAAATACCAGGGCCCAGCGGCAGGGCCCGAGCAAGGCGGGAATTTGTTGCAGGGATACCTCACCCAGGATTTCCTCGTCCGGCGAGGAAACCAGGGTAATCCAAGGCAGCGCATCGGGCCGAAACTCGCGCAGGAAGCGGATGCCGAGCAGGCATAGCGGGATGTTGGCCTTCATATCGAAAATGCCGGGACCGTACCACTTCCCCTCGTGAACGCCCTCGCGCTGAAAGGAACCCACGGGCCAAACCGTGTCATGGTGAAAGACCAATCCGATTTGCGGCTGACGAGAACCGAAACGGACGCCCACGGGCCGAGGCCGACAAGTCGGCGAGACCACGCGCCCCCCGGCCTCGCGGAAATCCGTCTCGATCCGGTCCGCGAGCACATCCACCCGGTTAGGATCGGCGGTGGGCGACTCCAAAGCTACATAATCCGCGATGGTCCTCATTAGGGAAGCACGGTTTTTGGAGAAGAAAACACGACAGCGTTCCGGCCAAACCTGATCGCATCCATCCAGGTGGCGCGCCACTCAAACCGCCATTTTCTTCAGCGATTCCGGATCCCAATAGGTGACGTTGACGATTTCCGGCGAGTAGAGGTGCAGGCTGAGCGCCATCTCCTGGGTAGACTGATTGCCCATGGAGTGGATCAGCCCCTCGGGAACCGGGATCAGGTCGCCCCCGCGGTAAACCGCGCGCTCGGCAAATACGAGTCCGTCCCCGGTAGCGGGTTTGTAGATTTGGTTGAAAATCTCGCCGCGCAGGACCCGGATCATGCCGTGACTGGAGCACGTTCCGTGATTGTGAGGCAGGGTGCGCGTACCAGGAGGCCAAACCGCGAGCACGACCTCGTAATCTTCGCCCCGATGAAGCAGCTCGCGGTGGTAATGATCCCGTGGCAGAGGGTCGGGGATCCAGCGGTCAAACCCGCTTGGGGTCACGTCTAGGCCCTGGACGATCTTTAACAGGTTGGCAATCGACTTCGATTTCAAGGCATCGATCCGAGCGATAAGCGTCTGCTCTGTCAATTCGAACTCCCCCCAGTTATGGTTTCCCTCACCCAATCGGGTTGAGATCTATCGCGGGAATGCCGCGGATGGCAATTCAGGGAATCAAAAGCGATCCATCACTATGACGCCGAATCCTTATCCCAAAGGACCCCAATAAGCAACCGCTATATCCGATTGCCCGGATGAAGAAAACATCATGAAGCTGTTTTTTTCATCCATGACCACTCATACGAGGACAATTTCCCTCGAATACTCCGGTTTGGTTTCAGCCGCCACAATCCGGAATCCAGGCTCCTATGCTATCGCGTTCCACCTAAAAATCCAACCCTGACTTCGCCGTTCCCACCAGAAAAAAAGCCTTGAATTTTCGCTCAGACAAGCTCAAGTCGAATTTTCAACAAAGTTCAAATCTTCTCCTTTTCTGAGTGGTAGAACCCGACATGGCTCCCTTGCCGTCAATTTGGAAGGGGTTTACACCGCCAGTCGGCCTTGGAGTGAAAGCAGGTCCCCTGAGCCGATAAAAAAGGGCTGCATGGATGATCTGTCTCCATGCGTTTTCCAATAATAGAAAAAAGCGAACATTTGGACACAAAATCGGGGATAATCCCCCACCTCCCAGGCACGAAATCTAGGATCCTTGCGCCGCAAATCCTAAATTCAGCATCAAAGCTTAGGCCAAGGCCATCCTCCTTCAAACACATCATGGCTTAATATTTGCTCCTTTCAATGCGCGTAGGTTCACGCGCTGAGCCGTACCCTCACGAGAAACGGAGCCCTTTTCGGGAAAAGGAGGAGGCGTGATATCCTGGTCCAATGGAATTTGTCGCGATGTTCCCGGGCGGCCGCCCCTGAGGGGTTACTCATCAGCTGAAGGCCCTCGGAGTGGGGTCGCAGGCAAAATCGAGAGCGGATCGACATTAGGCACGCCAAGTCCAATTTTTAAGTTTGCAATGCCAACCCGGCCACGATGGCCCAAGGCCGGCCGGTCAAATTGTTCGAACAACGTCCTGTTAATGGAACATCCGCGGTACGCCCCGCGGCCTTGCCTCGGTTTGCCGGAGCCTCATTCACAAAACCAGGCGCGACCAAGAAGGCCGAATGGGTTACAATGAATCACAACCCCTAAAGATCAACCGGATTGGAGAGGTCACAATGTGCGGGTCACGATGGCTTTGGTTTGTGTTGCTGCTATTCCTTCCGCTCGCGGCGCAGGCTAAAAAACACCCACTCAGCAAACAGGAAAAGGAATGGCTGCGCAAGGTAGACGTGATCATCACGCCAGAAGAAAGGCGCGAGTTCAAAAAACGTTTGCAAACCTCGCGCGACCGTAAAAAATTTATGCAGTTGTTCTGGGCCAAACGGAACCCGGACCCCACCAGCGGGCGCAATACCTTTCGCGATGAGTACCTGGCCCGCTTCGATTTCGTGATGGCCAACTTCGAACCGCCCAGTTCGCGGATTCCCATCAACGACCGCAGCATCATTTACTTACTGCTGGGAAAACCCACACGAGTCGAGCACCGGGTGGATATCACCATCATGGGCGCGCGCTATCGCAACCCCTATTTTCAGCACCGACCCGAGTTGTGGGTCTATGAGGGTTTGGGTTTCGATTACAAACGCAAGCGGCTGAAAATTCAATTCGTGCCAACCACCACCTTCGGCGATTTCGTAGGCCTGACGGATAATTTCTCCTCACTGTGGCTCAAACGCCTCAAATACAAACTCATTTTCAATCCGGATCTGGAGATTGCGCCTCTCGCGGAGAGCGATGAGGAATTTTTTCAGGATGTGGAAGAGGCCGAAATTCCTCAAGAGACCGCGCCCGCTTCCAGAATCGCCCTTGCCCCTGAGCCGGAAAAGGACGAAACGCTCCTCGATGAAGCGGATGAGGAACTATTCGAGGATGAAGCGGAGGCCGCGGAATCTCCCGCTCCACCGGCCGCGGACAATCTGTTGACCGTACCCAGCAAGCCATCCACCACGGCCGCGCCTCCCGCCCCCTTCGCCTATTCGGCCGAGGCCGGCAACCCGATGGAACTCACGGCGCGGCTCGGTTATTTCAAGGCTGGCAGCGATCGCGATCTCTTGCTCGGCCGCATCGGCTTTCCCCTGCGCGCGCTGGACTTTGAATTCGAAAAAAACCAATATCGGGCGCCTTTCGTACTGCATTACAGCCTGGTCAACTCCAATAATCAGACGGTCTTCTCCGATCAATTGGAAAACCAAGTGCTGGTGCCCAACCGGTTGGCCATTGAAAAAAAGGAAACCCTTTATGACGAGGAGCTCGCGGTCATTTTGCCAGCGGATCGCTACACCTTGAAGGCCCAGCTCCAGGACCTCCGCAAGGGGACCTTGTCCTATCTCGAGCTACCCTTCGAGGTCGCGCCACGTTCCGAGGCCATTGTCACCACCACCAGCATGGTGTTGATGGACCCCAATATCAACCCTGATGAAGCCAAATTCAGCGTACGGGAGAAACCCTTTGCCCTGCGGCTCTCCGATAAGTACAAGCTGGGAGAACGCCTCTTTCCGGTAGTCGAGATCATCAACAACCCGACCCAGGAGGAACTGGACGGCATCCGCTTTACCGCGTTGCGCGAGGGCGGGGTCGAACAAACCTGGAATCTTTACCCGGAGGAAATGTCGCGCACGAATCAAAACACGGTGCTGGTTCACCCCACCCTATCCACGAAAAACCTTTCGCCGGGAAAGTACCTACTCCGTTTTGAGTTGGAGCTATTGTCGGGGGACATGGTCCTGGCCGAAAGCGAATTCGAGGTGATTCCCCCTTAGCCGCCCTCCCCAAACCGCGGGTTGACTGAAAAGGGACGAGCCTTTCATGGGTTTTCCACCCGCGACACGAACCATGTTTGCCAGGCGGACAAAAAACTTGTGATCTCAAACGAGGCGAGCTAGGTTGTAGCAAGGACGAAAGATTTGATAAAGGAATGGAATCTTCGAACTGAAGTGGCCGTTTCCCAATATGGAAGCTCGCGGCCGTTAAACGAAAGACGCTACATGGTCCCTTGGGGCCATCCGGAGAGGGCTCAGGGGTTTCGGAGCCGGCTCTCGCACGCGCTCAGGGTGCTGCCATGATGATGGTGAATTTGCTGTTTCTTTTTGGGCTGTCCTTTCAATTGGAAGAAAAGGAAGCCCTCCTGCTAATGGAAGAAATCGAGTTGCGTTTCCCAGGCGATTTTACTCAGAGCTACCGCCGCAATATTTGGATCGGAAAGCACCGCATCCGCACCGACATCGAGCACCGCAACCTCAGCCTGATCTACGATTTGCGGCTGCGCAGCCTTTTTGTGCTGAACCATGAAAAGGGCGAATATTTCATCGTTCACTCGGGCCGGGACAAGAAACTGTCGCGCTCCCCCTTTTTCGGGCTCACCAGCCAGGAGAACGGCAAGCTGTTGAAAACCACGCCCCTGGCCGTGGGCACCGGCAAAAAGAAGAAAATTTCCGGTTGGGAATGTTATGAGTACCGGCTCAATTATCCCAAGCAGTATGAAATCACCACCAGCGTCTGGACCACCTCCGACGCGGTGCTGTTTGAAAAGGGCGCGCTCAGGAAACTATGGTACGCGGCCATTGGACCCCAGCCGCCCATCGACGTGCGTCAAATCGTGAACACTTTGATTCGGGACATCAATGGGGTGCCCATTCAAACGGTTTCCACCATCACCCAGCAGGGCATGGTGGTCACCACGACCAGCACCATTGTCCATATTCAGTACCACAACAATATCGACCCGCAATTTTTTAACGAGCCCAAAAATTACAAGTTCGCCCATTGGAAGGGAGAGGATTCCATTCTCGCCAATCAATAGCCTTAAGGCCCAGCCGCTGAAAGCGGGTTATTCTAAATAGGTCAGCGCCTGGGCCTTAAAAAGGCATATGAGTGAACGTCCCTCGCCGAGGGATAGGGCATGCGCGGCATGAGGCGTAACCTCGGCCAACAACCTCACGCCCGCATCGATTAGGCAAACCGTTTTGTGCCGCGATCGCATGAGACGCCGGATGGTTCCCCGGACCTGGTTCTGGATGGAGATATTGGCCACTGGTTCGGCCACCAGTGCGATATCCTCCGGCCGCAAACTGGCGTAGACCCGGCGGCCAACCTCACCGGGAAACCAGGGGCCCAGCCAAGGAACCGCGGGTCCCGCCCCTTGCCCTTCAGGCTCCGGTAGGAAACAAGTG
>JBGTRP010000388.1:0-7071 GCA_041940685.1 Acanthopleuribacteraceae bacterium | reverse complement strand
GGCAACCACTCGGGGATCTTCGTGGCCGACACCACCTGGGACGACGCCGAGGTCGGCTCGCACCACTGGATCGTCGACAACCTGATCGTGGCCACGCCCGCCTACGGCGTCGACGTCAATGACTCCTCGCCCAGCGGAGATCCCATGGAGTTCCAGCCGGTGCGCTCCACCACCGACGTCAAGATCGTGGGCAACACCATCGTCGACGCGACCATCGAGGGCATTCTCTACCAGAACTCCACGGGAACCGCCAGCGGCAACACGCTATTCGGCAACAACCGCGGCACCATGTTTCGCGGCCAGTTGGGACTCGCGGGCGGCCCGACCCAGGTCGAGGTGCAACAGAACATCTTCTACGGCCGCCAGGCGAGCGCGCGCACCCTGACCTCGGAGAACATGGCCTATTTCACCGGTTCCAACTTCAATTACTTTTTCAACCCCTACCAGGACGCCAACATCGGCGTGTCCGGCCTGCAAACCCTGGAGAGTTGGCGGACCCTGAGCGGCATGGACGCCCAGTCCAGCAAGAACTGGTTCCAACTGAACCCCGGCGATCCGCCGCTGGCCGAGATTTTCTACAACGACGGCAAGGACGACCTGACCGTCAACCTCGGTGCGTCGGTCTATTTAGATCTGGACCAGAACACGGTGACCGGTAGCTTCGTGCTGCAGCCCTTTACCTCGCGGGTGCTGGTGCCGCAGTTCATCTGCAATCCCACGGCCGAGGTGAGCGGGGATACTACGATCTGCGCGGGCGGCAATGCCGAGCTATCCGTGGCGCTGACGGGTACGGGACCCTGGGAAGTCACCTGGTCGGACGGCCTGGTGCAGTCCAACATCACGCAGAGCCCTGCGACGCGGATGGTTTCGCCCGCGCAATCCACGGTCTACACGGTGGAGAGCTTCAGCGACAGCCTTTGCAATGGCTTGCAGATTACGGGAAGGGCCGCGGTACTGGTCGGCGATGGCTCGCCGCTGCGCATCGATCCGCCCGCTCAGGCTCAGGGTCTCGATCCATTGGATTTCACGGCCCGCATTCCCTGCATATCGCCTACCTTCGGCTGGGAGTGGTTTCATCAGGGCAATTCCCTGGGCGTCGACATCAATCCCTTGACCCTGGGAACGCTGCCCGCCGGCGTGCATTCCCTGGAGGTGCATGTGGACCAGGGCGGCCCGCTTCAGATGGCGGCCGCCCGGGTACTGGTCGCCCACCACCAGGGCGTCAATTTCGATCTCAATGGCGACGGCTGCAACACCCTGGCCGATATCCACTTCCTCGCGCCGACCTGGTTGTCGGCTTCCGGCACCGACCCCACGGACGACGGCCTGGTCAACGTGCTCGATTTCCTTTTTATCCATGTCAACGGCGCGCCCTGTCCGCCACCGGCGGCGGTCGCGGTGGACTAGCCTCGATCGGGTTTTGGGGAAATTTTCCCGATCCAAGCCCGTCGAGATTGGCCCGGCGAATGGATCGGAGAAAAAAGAACGGGCAATGGCAGCCTTTCGAAATGAGCCACGGCCGCGGGGTAGTCGACGACGATCCGGACCTACCCGTCATGCGGCCCCAGGAGCAAAACAGGGGGACGTCTTTCGATAATATGAAAGAATATTCGTGTTGTACATGAAAAACGCATCAGGTATGATGGTTCCATGGATACCCAAAACCACTGGTGTCACCCACTTTTCAACGATGCAGAATTCAATGTTGCTTTTTTTGGGAGCGTTTTACATGATTAGGCGCCGATTCTTTGTTTCCATTGGGATGCTCATTTGTTTGGGCTTGTTTTCAACCATGACGCTTGGGCAGGAACACGCGGACCTGCTGGACCGGGGTTCGGGAAAAGACTTGTCCAGCCAAACCCTTAAAGGGAAACGGGGTCCCCTGCCCACCAACACCCTGTCGAACCTGATGGGAACGCCGGGCGTGACGATCGGCATGATCATGACCTTTGCGCCGCCCGCGCCCCCGGGCGTTTTTCACGGGTACTTTTTCGTGCCCGGCGTTGATTTCCCAACCAGTTACCATCCCTTCTCGGTAACCGGCGCTTACGTGTGGGGAGGCCCCCCCATTTTGGCATCGCCCGTTCTCGGTGCGGGTGTTGCGCCCGGCCCGTTTACAGCCATGACCGGCACCTGGGCGGGCTTCACGGCCGTACCCGTGCCCGCCGGTCCCTTCTCGCCGGGCATGATCTTCGGCGCCAAAGGCCTTTTCGCCGGGGTCCCCGTTGCGACCGGTTTTGGAGTGTGCTGTGGTTTCGACCCCGGTGTGGCCGGCGCGGTGCTCGGTGGTTTGACCCCTGGCACGGGCGGCGGCAAACCGCTTCAGGCATTCGTACCGCCGGGAACGGCCAGTGGCATGGGACCGCTTCCCGCACCGCCGGCAACCTATGTGGCGGGCTGTTTCATTACCGGCGCCACGGTGCCGGTGGAATTGCAGTCCTTTCACATAGACTAAACCTCATCGACAAAGCGCTTAACCGCCCTTTTTTCCCGATGCGGAACACGCCATCATGAACCCGCTCGCGCGCATCCTTTCCTCCGTGACGTTGATGATCGCCGCTAACTATTGTGGACCCATCCTCGGCGGCAGCGGCGGATTTGTAGAAATCGGATCGGCCGTGGGAATCGGGTCCTACCAAATGGCGCCTGGCATGGGTGGCGGCTTCGCCGCCGCCGATTATGACGAAGACGGCGATGTAGACCTGTTCGTTCCTTGCGCGGAAGGAGTTCCCGACCGGCTATACCGCAACCTGACCGTTGAAGGCGGATCGCTTTTGTTCGAGGAAATCGCCGCTGACGTTGGGTTGGCATCGCTACAGCGCGGGCGGTCGGCCCTTTGGCTGGATGTCGACGGAGATGGCCGGCTCGACCTGTGGGTTGCCGGAGATTGTTTTCAAACCGATTGCCCGCCAGGCGTTTCCCTGATGCGCCTTTACCGGCAAACCTCATCGGGGAATTTCGAGGACGTCACTCAATCCTCCGGTCTGTTTGACGACGCGGGCCAACACCGTTTTTGGCGGCATCGGGGCGGGCTGAGCGCGGGCGATATCGACAATGACGGCGACCCGGATCTTTTTTCCACGATTTGGCAAGGCGGCGTACAACTTTATCGCAATCGGGGAGACGGGCGTTTCACAAACATCAGCGCGACCCTGGGCGCCATCAGCCAACCAAATTCCGGTATCGGCCCTTGGCAGGCGCTGTTCCACGATTTCAACCGAGACGGCATGCAAGACATTTTCGTTGCGGTAGACTTTTCCGAGAATTACCTGCTGGTGCAACAACCCGACGGCGGTTTCGTCGATCAAGCCGCCAGCGCCGCGGTCGACCGGGCCTGGAACGGCATGGGCGCGGTACTCGGGGATATCGACAATGACGGCGATTTTGACCTCTATGTCACCAATATTTCCGACGATTTTAATGGGACCATGCGTCACAGTAACCTTTATTTCAACCGGCGTGAAACAGGTCCATTGGTTTTCGAGGAAATCTCAGAGAGCGCCGGTGTCGACGACGTGGCCTGGGGTTGGGGCGCGGTCTTTTTGGATGCCGACAACGACGGCGACCTTGATCTGGCCGCCACCAACGGATTCACGACATCGGTAGACAGTTCCCGGTTTTTCTTTAATCAGGGCGGCGCGTCCCCGCTCTTTGACGACGCCTCATCGGCCGTGGGTTTTAACGACATGGAATGGGGCAGCGGCCTTGGCGCCATCGACCTCGACCGCGACGGCGATCTGGACCTGGTGCAAACCTGCGCGGAGGGGCCTTTGCGCATTTTGGACAACCGCTTGTCCCAGCAGGGCAATCATTATTTGGTTGTTCGGCCCCGCCGTGTGACGGGCTTCCGCCGTCCGCTGGGCGCATTGGTCCGGGTCGAGGCCGGTGGCAAGACGATGATGCGCATCATCAACGCGGGTTATAGCTTCATGAGCCAGGAACCCGCGGAGGCCTTTTTCGGCCTTGGCCCGGCATCCTTGGCCGACCGGGTGACGGTTGAATGGCCCCGAGGCGGGCGTACGATTCTTCATCAGGTTCAAGCTGACCAGCGCCTAACGATCACCGATGAATTTTTGTGTTTTCTGGAAAAAGACCGCCGGATGCGCTTTGCGACCTGGCCCCATGGCATGGACCTAATCGCATTGGTGGGCATGCTCGCCCAGGACTGTCCCTGAGGGAAATCCTACCCTGGGCCGCCCATGCAAGCTGGAGGCGGGGTTGCGCGCTCTCGGTCGGCAATCGCGGCCCAAGGGTTCGCCCCGGAATCTGGTTTCAGAACCCGAAAAATCATCAGCGTTGGCATGGCCGAGGCGTGTAGAATAAGGACTTCAGGAAGGAGACGGAAAGGTCATGCTCTACAAATTCATCGCTTTATCTATCGCCGTGGTCTTGGTCGCAACCACGGGTTGCCGCAACTCGACAAACAACCGGAAATCGAATGTATTGGCGACCGTCGGCGAGGAAGTCCTGACGCTTTCGGATCTGGACAGTTTCTTAATAACGCATTCCGAGGAAAGCCGTTGGGCTCCAACGGGCGCCGACAATCGGGCCTGGCTGGAGGAAAAGCTGCGCCGACTTGCCGTCGAACGGCTTTTGCTCGGGTCGGAGGAAATGGCCGACCTACTTGCCAAACCCGAAACCCGGGCAAGTCGGCAGATATTGCATCTTCAACGGCTTAATCTGGCATTGAGCCATCAGCTCAACCTGGAAATTGAACCCAGTGAAGCGGAAATCGCTGCGAAACTGGAAGAATTGCCCGATGCGGACAATCGTGAACCCATCATGGACTTTCAACATATCTATTTCCGCACCGATCGACCGGACGCAGAAACAGTCAAGGCTCTGGCCGAATCCGTTGCCGCCAAAGCCAAGACCGGTGAAGATTTTGCCGCGTTGGTCCGTCAATATTCCCATTCGGCCAACGCCAAGGACGGCGGCTTGGTGCGCAATGTCGTCCCATCGAATCTCGACCAGACCACCCAAGACGTATTGGCCGCGCTGGAAGAGGGGCAAATCAGCGATTTGGTGGAAAGCCGTACGGGTTTGCATATTTTCCGTTTGATTCGGCGCGTGAAAAGCCAGTCTGCGGGTGAATCGCAGCGAAGGACTTCGGCCATCAACATGATACGAAATGAGCGCGTAACCGCGGCCTACGCGGCCTTACTGGAACAACTCCGCCAAACAGTGGCTATCGATACCGAACAGGAGCCCTGGCAGGTGGGCGGTTTCAGCCTGGACACCCATGTGCGGCAACAATTCGCTCGGGGGAACGCCTCGCGGTCGGAGGACGCAGGCCAGTGGTTGGTCGATTTGGCCCTTCTCGCTCACGAGGCGGTCGAACGGCAACTGGCGACCGAATCTTTAGAAAACCAGGTGGAGCGGGATATCCGCCTGGGCTTAATGCAACAGTTATTCAACCGGGGCTACGAGGAGTTGGAACAACTGTTGCCGCCCAACCGCCTCAAGCCCTATTTCGATGCCCAGCCCGCGCTGTTTGCAATTCCTGAAAAAGTGGGCGTCGCCCTGATTTTCGTACCCCATGGCCGGGATTCCTTTGCCACGCAGAAAGACCTGGAAGCAAAGGTTGAACGACTGCGGCAAGGCGCATCCTTCCCGGAAATGGCCAAAAAGATATCCTCGGGCCCCAAGGCCGCGGAGGGAGGCTTTCAAGGACTGCTCTCGCCCCAAGAGTACAGTCAATTCGGACCCAATGTCGCCCTGGCCATTGCTCAGCTTGAAATCGGCGAAATATCGAATCCCATTTTTTGTACGGGCCGCGTTCTTTCCAAAAATCCGCTTCTGTTGCGGGGTGGTTTCGCCATTGTCAAGGTCACCGAACGCGTTCCGGAAAAAATCCGCGATTTCGAGGAAGCGATCGATGACGTCCGGACCAGTTACGCCACGCATAACCGCAAAGATCTCGATCGCGAAATCCGTGACCGCATGCTGGCCCAGGCCAATTTCGAAATTCACCGCATTCCCAAACCCGAAGAACTTGCCCAATGATGCGTCCCCTGTTCATCCGAAACCATTTCCTGATAGGGTGCTTCGCGGTATCGGTGCTTTTATGCACGGGTTGCCGTTCCGAAGCGCCTCTGAATGTTTATCTCATCACCATGGACACCACCCGTGCGGATCATCTCGGTTGTTATGGCCATGAAGGCATTCAAACGCCGAATATCGATCGTTTCGCCAAGGAGGGTATCCGTTTTGAGAACGCGTTTACCGTGGTTCCGATTACGCTTCCCTCCCATCTGTCCATCATGTCCGGCACCTATCCCATGTACCACGGCGTTCGCGAAAATGCCGGGTTTTACGTGCCCGACGAACTGGAAACGCTGGCTGAAATCCTGAGCAAGCGGGGTTACGATACGGCGGCTTTCGTCGGCGCCTACCCGCTTGATTCCCAAACGGGCATCGACCAGGGTTTCGACCTTTACGACGATTATTATCCCTCGCGACAGGAATCGGGAAGACACCCTCGACTGAGCGTGTTCTACGATGAACGCCCGGCCTCCGAAGTAGCGCTGAAGGCCATGACCTGGCTGGAAAACCGCACTCGGAAACCCTTTTTCCTTTGGACGCATTTTTTCGATCCACACCAACCCTGGACGCCGCCATCACCCTTCCGGGAACGCTATCCCCATGCGCCCTATGATGCTGAAATCGCTTCGGTAGACGCCGCCATTGGCCAAATCATGACCAAAATAGAGGAAAAGGGCATGGCCGAGCGCACCCTGGTGGTCTTGACCGCCGACCACGGCGAAGGCCTTGGCGAGCACGGCGAAGCCACCCATGCATTGTTGCTCTACTCCTCCACCTTGCGCGTCCCGCTGATCGTGAAAGATCCTCGCGAAACTGGCGGCAGGGTGGTCGATACACCGGTCGCCAACATGGATATTTTTTGTACCATCCTGGATCGGCTTGGCTTCCCAATCCCCGAGGAAAACCAGGGCGTGATTCTACCGAGCAGCAATGACGCGGGCGATCCCGACCGTGAGATATTGAGTGAAACCCTTTTCGGGCGCTTGATTTACGGCTGGAGTCCTCTGAAACGGCTGACCGCGGGCC
>JBGTRP010000387.1:0-7111 GCA_041940685.1 Acanthopleuribacteraceae bacterium | reverse complement strand
TTGGTGGGTTCATCCAGCAGCAGTATGTCCGGTTCCGAAAACAGCGCCTGGGCGAGCAACACCCGCAGCTTAAAGCCGGGGGCAATCTCGCTCATCAGGCCGTAATGCTGCTCGACCGGAATATCCACGCCGGAGAGCAGTTCACCGGCCCGTGACTCGGCGGAGTAGCCGTCCAGCTCGGCGTATTTTCCCTCCAGTTCTCCAGCGAGCATGCCATCTTCTTCGCTCATTTCCGGCAGCGCATAGATGCGGTCACGCTCGCGTTTAATCTCCCAGAGTTCGGCGTGGCCCATGATCACCGTGTCGAGCGCCTTATGGGCGTCAAAGGCGTTCTGATCCTGTTTGAGCACGGCCAGACGCTTGCCAGGCTCGCGCAGGACGCTGCCCTCGCTGGGTTCGATCTCTCCGGCCAAAACCTTGAGAAAGGTGGACTTACCGGCGCCATTGGCGCCAATCAGACCGTAGCAGTTGCCGGGCGAGAAGGTCAGGCTGACCTCGTTGAAAAGGACGCGCTTGCCGAAACTGACCGTAAGCTGTTGGGTTCCAATCATGGCATTACCTCGTTCGCCGCTCGGCGGCTAAAATTTTGAATCCCGCGGTTGCCCGCGTGCTCACGGCCGCATGCGCACAAAGCCGGCTTTCGATGCGGGGGCCTTGGGCTCATGGTGTTTGTTTGGCGTCCGATCCATGGAAAAAGGGCATCCGGATAAATAAAAGCGATTGGCCAAAGAAACCGGAGGCCCCATGGAAAATGGCCAAGGCGCAACAAAGTACACAAATCCACGGGGCGCGTCAAGGTAAAAGCGGCCCGATTTAGCCCGCGACCCTCCTGACGCGGATATTTCCCGTCTCAAACCCGGGTGGGCCGGATTTATATTTTCTGAATTCAATCGCAAGAACCGGATAGTTGGGCCGTGCCTTTCCCACTAGATTAGGGATCGGAATGAGATTTTTGGAGGTTGTCCATGTTCCCCATTCGTTTTTTGGCCCTTGCCGACGAAATCGTTCAAGCTTATCGAAACGGAAGCCCTGACGCCCATGGCCGAGCGCCGGAGCGTGCGATCAACGAATCGCCGGGCGCACCCTGCCGCCACTGCCTGAAAGACATTCGGGTTGGCGAACCCTTGTTGATCCTGGCCCACCGGCCATTCACCTCGAGCCAGGCCTACGCGGAAAGCGGCCCCATCTTCCTGCATGCCGAGAACTGCGAGCGCCATCCGGAAAGCGCGCGGACGCCGGCCATGTTGCTAAAACGCGAGCGGGTGCTGATTCGGGGCTACAACCGCAATGACCGCATCGTCTATGGTACGGGCGCGGTTATCGCCAGCGGGGAAATCGAGGCGGCCGCCGCAAAGCTTTTTCAACGAAAAGAGGTCGCCTATATCCATTTGCGTTCCGCCAATTACAACTGTTACCAATGCGCGGTATTCCGGGCCTGAGCACGGAGCCGCGGCCATGGGCAAACCGGATCTCGCTTCCAGCCCGACCCACTTTTTCTAACCAATCTATGCAAGAATATTTGAAAGGAGCCGTCATGAGCAGCCAAATCCTTACCGCCAGCCCCGGCCCGGAAATCAGGGAGCCCGACCCCGAGGTCTTCCAAAGCGAAGAAGCCCGCTGGCGCGCTGTCCAGCAACGCGACGCGCGCGCGGACGGCGCGTTTTACTATGCTGTCAAGACCACGGGCGTGTATTGCAGGCCCCATTGCGCGGCGCGCGGGCCGCGCCGCGAAAACGTAAACTTTTACGATTCCCGGCAAGAAGCGGAGGCCGCGGGTTTTCGCGCCTGCCTGCGCTGTAAGCCCGACCGCCCGGAAAGGGAGAAAGAACAAATCGCTCTCATCGAGAGGGCCTGCCGCCGAATCGAGACCTCGGAGGAAATGCCCACGCTTGGAGAGCTAGCCGCCGAAGCCGGTTTCAGCGCCTACCACTTCCACCGCATTTTCAAGCGGCACACGGGCGTAACCCCCAAGGCCTACGGACAGGCCCAGCGCAACAGGAAAATGCGGGCGGGCCTTCGGTCCGGGGAAACCGTTACCGACGCAATATACGACGCGGGCTACCAGGCCAGCAGCCGTTTTTACGAGGAATCCAAGGTTCGGCTCGGCATGACGCCGACCCAGTTCAAAAAAGGAGGCGCGGGATTGCTAATCCGCTACGCCATTACCGGCTCTCCCCTGGGTCCGATCCTGATCGCGGCCACGGAGAAGGGCGTCTGCCTGATACACTTCGGCGAAAGTGAGCGACAGCTTCAAGAAATTCTCAGGCGCCATTTCCCAAGGGCGGAGCATACCGACGGCGACGCCCGTTTCGGCCTGTGGGTCGAACAAATCCTGATCGCTATATCCCAGGGCAAGTCCGCTTCCCCGGATCTCCCGCTGGACATTCGCGGCACCGCCTTCCAGCAGCAAGTTTGGCAAGCCTTGCGAAACATCCCCGCGGGCGTGAGGGCCAGTTACACCGAGGTGGCCGCCAAAATCGGCCGCGAACGCGATGACGAAAATTCCGACCTGCTCTACATTACCAATCTATCCCCGGGCAAAATCGTTTTCGGCAAGTTGGCCTCCGGCATGGTGACGACCGCGCTTTTCTTCCTGGCGGCCATGCCGTTTCTGTCGCTTACCTACTTCCTGCGCGGCATAGACATCCCCACGATTCTCATTGTGATCGCCGGCGTCTACCTGATTACCGTCGCCATGATTCAAATCTTTATTTTCATGGCCTGCTTCGCACCCAATCGCGCCACGCGCGCGATTCTCGGCCTTCTCGGCCTGTCCGCGACCATCACCCTCTTCACCACCCTAACCTCCATTCTCGGTAGAGGCCTGCTGGGAGGCATGGTTCGCTGGTTCAGTTGGGAGGTAGCCGGCTGGTTTTCGGCCGCATTCCTCTTCCTCACCGGCAGCTTTTTCCTATTTTCAGTGGCGGCCCTCAAACCGCCGGTCTTCAACAGAAGCGCTCCCATCCGGATCTGGTTCTCTACATGGTGGTTGCTGGTGCTGACCGTTGGCGCCTGGATTTCCCGGCTGCATGAAGAGTTTTTCGTGGGCTGGGCGATCTTCGGGACCATCCTGGGAATGCTCGCTTTCATGGTCACTATCTGCGAACGGGAGGAGCTCAGCGCGCGCATCCGGCTGGGCATTCCCCGCTCGAAGCTCAAACGCTTTGTCGCCTTTTTCTTTGGATGCGGCGCGGCGGGCGGCATGGCCTGGTCCACGGCCATCCTGGTTATTTCTTTAACCGTGATCAGCCTGGTCCACCAACCCAGAGCTCACCACAACTTGCGCGATCCTTTCATTGGAATGGCGGTCTACGCCTGCTGTTATGCATTGAGTTCGCATTTGCTGTACCGCCGCCTGTTCAGCGGCCGGCTCAGCAAGGGATATACCTGGATTCTTCTCCTGGGATTGTTGCTTCTCGGCACATTCCTACCTTGGATCATCTCCTTCCTGGTTCTTGACCAGACGGGCATGGATATCGAGGGGGCGCCCTTCCTCTTTTTCACCAATCCATTCACGGTCCTTGAGGATGATTTCGCCAAGCACATCTTCCCTTGGATCTTTTGCTGGCTGATTGTGGTGGTGGTTTTTGAGCTGCCCTGGTTGCTGCGACAGATTCGGACCTTCCAACCCAACCCCGATCCAGGGGGCGGACCAGGAGACAGCCATGGTGGATGAGTCCTTCGACGCCGCAATCCATGAGGGCCTTGGACGCGCCGCGGCCTATCGTCTCCGCCATCCGCCGGAACCCTCAGTGGGAAGGGCGGGCCTCCATCATGGCCGTTTGGCTGGAAGCTCGCTGGAGTACAAGGATTTCCGCGAGTACCAGCCTGGCGACGACCTGCGCCATATCGATTGGCAGGCTTACGCGCGCACCGACAAGCTGACCCTCAAGCTGTTTCATGAGGAAGTGGCGCCCCATTTGGATCTGATCGTCGATGTCTCCCGATCCATGGCCTTGCCGAAAAGCGCCAAGCCACACATCGCCCTGGCCCTGGCCGCCTTCTTTGCCGGCGCCGCGCAAAACGGCGGTTTCTCCTGCAGTACCTGGCTCGCCGGGTCGGCCTGCACTCCGCTCCAGGGTGGCGGTTCTCCCGTCACCTGGCGTCCGTTTTCCTTCGACCAGGATCGCTCGCCAGGCCGGGCGTTTACCGGAGCGGGCTTCAAACCAAGGGGCATCCGCATCCTGATCAGCGATCTGCTGTGGCCCGATCCACCCGAGTCCCTCACGCGGGAGCTGTCCAACGGGGCCAACGCGGTTCTCATCGTAAATATCCTCGCCGAGGCCGACCTGAACCCGCCCAGGGCGGGGAGGCTTCGTCTCGTGGATGCCGAGAGTGGCGCAACCCACGAGATCCGCGTGGACGAGGCCACCCGCAATGGCTATCTGCGCGGATTGCAAGCGCATCGCGAACATTGGCGGCGGCAGACTCTTTCCACGGGCATTGCCCTTGCCGCGATCGAGGCCGAGACCTTTCAACGCCACTGGCGCTTCGAACACGCGGTTTTCCACCGCTTCCTCAGCATTCGGTGATTCATGACTTTCCTACTTCCTACCGCGCTTTGGGGTTTCCTCGCCATCCCCCTTCTGCTGGCCATCTACCTCCTGGTCGGCCGTTCCCAAACGCGGGTTGTCTCCAGCCTGTTCTTGTGGACACGCCAACCTATCCGGCGCCCGGGCGGCCGCGAGCTCAAGCGCCTCCAAACCCCGCTGACCCTGGTGCTGGAGTGTATGGTGCTGCTGTTGCTCGTGCTTGCCGCGGCGCGGCCGCACTGGCGCCAAACCACCTACCAAACGCCGCTGACCCTGGTGCTCGACAACTCCTTTTCCATGCTCGCGGGGGGCGAGGAATCGCCGCGCGCGCGGGCCGCGGGCGTCTTGGCAAACCTGATCCAATCCGCGAATCACCACCCCGTCCGCATCATCCTCGCGGGCGCCGAGCCCCGCCTGCTGAACGAGGATGCGGACGCGCCATCGGACCCCCTCAGTAGATTGCGGGCCTGGTCCCCTTCGGAGCCGGACGCGAATATTCCAGCGGCATTGGCCTTGGCCGGCCGACTCGGCCGTCCCGGTTCCCGGTTGGTGGTGATCACCGACCATGCACCTCTGACCCCGATCACCGGCAAGGCAATGGAATGGCTGGCGCTGGGCGCGCCCTTACCCAATCTGGCTATCGTCAGCGCCAGCCGGACTCCGAGCGTCGATGCCGACCGCTGCTTCGTACGGGTGGCCAATTACTCCTCGACGCCGCAAACACTGACGATTCGCATCGAGGCCGATGCGGCCTTTCAGCATGACATCGCGCTCGATCCGGGCGCGGACCGCGCCTACCGCTTCGAGGTGCCCGCGCAAACCCCGATGGTGAGTCTCTCGCTGCCAGAGGATGCGCTGGCCATCGACAACCACGCCTGGCTGGTCCGGCCGCGAAAAACCTCGGTTCGGATTCGCCTGGATTTGGCGGAAGAGAGCCTGGCCGAACCCGTACGCCGCGCACTTTCCGCGCTTGAATCGGTCTCTATCGTGGATCTGGATCCCCATCTACTCGTCTCCGATCGTCAAACCCCTACCGAAACAAACGCACGCGTCTGGGAGCTCTTTTTTCCCTCAAAAGGGGAAGGCCCCGCCTTTATTGGGCCTTTCGCCATTGACAGAAACCACGTCCTCGCTGAGGGGTTGAGCCTGGGCGGCGTGATCTGGCAGGCCTCATCCAGTTTCAGCGGCTTGGGCTTTCCCCTCATCAGCGCGGGCGATACGCCGCTTCTCAGCGAGGATGACAGCTTATTCTCCCGGCGCTTTTACATGAATTTCCTCCCCCAGGGAAGCAATTTGCAACGCTCACCCGGATGGCCCGTGTTGTTGTGGAACCTCATCGAGCTTCGCGCCCAAGCATTGCCAGGTCTTCATGAAAGCAATATTCCACTGGGCTCGCCCGTGGAGATACGCCCCGCCTCGGGCGACCGCGAAATCGTGATCTCGGCTCCCAACGGTACGGAGCTTGTCCTGCCGGTGATCGGCGCGCTCCAAACCTTTACTCCGGCCGCGCCGGGCATTCACCAAATCGGGACCGCCAACCTGAAAACCAACCTCGCGGTCAATGCGCTGGCCCCCAAGGAATCCGACCTGCGCGCGGCCGTCCAGGCCAGCCTCGGCGCCTGGCAACCCTCTCCCGCATCTGCCTGGAGAGATCGTCTCCTGGCGCCCTATTTCGTGGCCGCGGCCTTGCTACTGCTGATCCTGTACGCCTGGTTTTTGCGGCGCCAGGCGGGGGAATACCCATGATTTTCGCCCAACCCTTTTGGTTTCTTCTCCTGGTCCCGGCCTATTTTCTGTGGCGCGCCTTCCCCGCGGCTACCAGGCTGAGCCGCGGAATGCGAGCCGCGCTTTGGGGATTGCTGATTCTGGCGCTTGCCGAACCGCAAATCACTTGGAGGCAGCGTGCGGGAAGCGTCATAGTGGTTGCCGACAGAAGTCTTTCCATGCCCGAAGAAACCGATACCCGTCTGCGGGAAATAATGGGACTGTTACAAAACAACAAACCCGATGGCAATGCGCTCGGCCTGGTTACCTACGGCCACGAGACCGCCGTGGAAGCCACGCCGGGCGGGGCCGGTTTTTCCGAGCTCACTCAGGCAATCGATCCCGATGGCTCCGATCTGTCGCGCGCCCTGGACCTGGCCCTGCGCGGCGCCGCCGGGGGCACCGCCGCGGGCCCCGGACCGTCGGATGATGTCGAGCGCGCCACCCGGATCCTCGCGGGGGTCGTCGCCGAGGACGTGGTCGATCGAGATCATATGCGTCGGGTTCGCGCGCGCGTGCGCCTGGCTCAGGGGCGCCCGGGTACCGAGATCCTCCCGCTGTTGCCCGAAGGAGACGACACCGAGCTGCGCCCGCTCGTCGGCGCGGCGCCGCTTTGGCGCGATCCCAAGGCGCCGGTGCCCGACGGGGTCATCTCCCAGCTCGAGGCCCTGCCCGAGCGCACCGCGCTGGCAGAGCTCACGCTGGCCCTGGCCTACGCCCGCGCTGGCGATGATGCCAAGTCGGCCGCGATCGCTCGCGGAGTCCTCACCCGCGTCCCCGGTCACCCCACCGCCTCGATCTTGGCGGGCGGGACG